>NZ_JBHJUW010000039.1:15423-65556 GCF_042268205.1 Streptomyces sp. NPDC056160 | reverse complement strand
CCGCCGTACCCGGCGGACGCCGCCCGGACGCCGTATGCCGTACCCGCGCCGGGCGACAGGCCGGTGCGAAGGTGGTGTGCGGCCAGTCTGCGCGCTCCCTTGGCGCAGTAGGCTTCGGCGCGAGAGCCGGAGCCCCTGAACCCATGGGGACACGCCAGCCCGAGGAGCGCCCCGAATGAGCCTGACCCTGAGGACCATCAGTCGAGAGCAGCATCTGGCCTACATCCAGAGCCTGCCGGCGGCGAGTCACATGCAGGTCCCGGCCTGGGCAGACGTCAAGGCGGAATGGCGCTCGGAGAGCCTCGGCTGGTTCGACGACCGTACGGGCGAGATGGTCGGCGCCGGGCTCGTCCTGTACCGCCAGCTGCCCAAGATCAAGCGCTACCTCGCATACCTGCCCGAAGGCCCGGTCATCAACTGGTTCGCGCCCAATCTCGACGACTGGATCCAGCCGATGCTGGCGCACCTGAAGCGTCAGGGCGCCTTCTCGGTGAAGATGGGTCCGCCGGTGGTCATCCGGCGCTGGAACTCCGAGACCATCAAGAAGGGCATCCAGGACACGGACGTGAAGCGTCTGCGCGACCTGGAGGCCGACTTCATCGAGCCGCGCGCCTTCGAGGTCTCCGACAAGCTGCGCCGCATGGGCTGGCAGCAGGGCGAGGACGGCGGCGCCGGCTTCGGCGACGTGCAACCGCGTTACGTCTTCCAGGTGCCGCTGGCCAACCGGTCCCTGGAAGAGGTCCACAAGAACTTCAACCAGCTGTGGCGCCGCAACATCAAGAAGGCCGAGAAGGCGGGCGTCGAGGTCGTCCAGGGCGGCTACCACGACCTTGAGGAGTGGCAGCGGCTGTACGAGATCACGGCCGTGCGCGACCACTTCCGGCCCCGGCCGCTGTCGTACTTCCAGCGCATGTGGACGACCCTCAACTCCGAGGACCCCAACCGCATGCGGCTGTACTTCGCCCGGCACAACGGCGTGAACCTGGCGGCCGCGACGATGCTGATCGTCGGCGGGCACGTCTGGTACTCCTACGGCGCCTCGGACAACATCGGCCGCGAGGTCCGGCCCTCGAACGCGATGCAGTGGCGGATGCTGCGCGACGCCTACGCGCTCGGTGCCACGGTCTACGACCTGCGCGGCATCTCGGACTCGCTGGACGAGACCGACCACCTCTTCGGCCTGATCCAGTTCAAGGTCGGCACCGGCGGCCAGGCCGCCGAGTACCTCGGCGAGTGGGACTTCCCGCTGAACAAGCTGCTCCACAAGGCGCTCGACATCTACATGTCGCGGCGCTGACCGCGCGTTCCTCGTTCGACGACGTCGACAGTCTTCAACCTCTGACACACCGCAGCCACGAGAAAGGTTCCAGGTCCGGCCATGGCGCTCACGCTCTACGTCGACACCGCGCGCTGGCGGGCGCATCACAAGCACGTGCAGGAGCAGTTCCCCGGGCTGGTCCCGGTCTGCAAGGGCAACGGCTACGGCTTCGGGCACGAGCGGCTCGCGGAGGAGGCCACCAGGCTGGGCTCCGACGTCCTCGCCGTCGGCACGACGTACGAGGCCGCCCGGATCAAGGACTGGTTCGGCGGCGACCTGCTGGTGCTGACGCCCTACCGGCGCGGCGAGGAGCCGGTGCCCCTGCCCGACCGGGTGATCCGCTCGGTGTCCTCCATCGACGGCGTGTACGGCCTCGTCGGGGCCCGCGTGGTCATCGAGGTGATGTCCTCGATGAAGCGGCACGGCGTCAGCGAGCAGGAGCTGCCGCAGCTGCACGCCGCCATCGAGAACGTCCGCCTGGAGGGCTTCGCCATCCACCTCCCGCTGGACCGCACCGACGGCTCGGACGCCGTCGAGGAGGTCATCGGCTGGATGGACCGGCTGCGTGCGGCCCGGCTTCCGCTGCACACCATGTTCGTCAGCCACCTCAAGGCCGAGGAACTCGCCCGGCTGCAGCAGCAGTTCCCGCAGACCCGCTTCCGCGCCCGTATCGGCACGCGGCTGTGGCTGGGCGACCACGAGGCCACCGAGTACCGCGGCGCGGTCCTGGACGTCACGCGCGTGGCCAAGGGCGACCGCTTCGGCTACCGGCAGCAGAAGGCGGCCTCCGACGGCTTCCTGGTGGTCGTGGCGGGCGGTACGTCGCACGGCGTGGGCCTGGAGGCTCCCAAGGCGCTGCACGGCGTCATGCCGCGCGCCAAGGGCGTCGCACGGGCGGGCCTCGCCACCGTGAACCGGAACCTCTCCCCGTTCGTCTGGGGCGCCAAGCAGCGCTGGTTCGCCGAGCCGCCGCACATGCAGGTCTCGATCCTGTTCGTGCCGTCGGACGCGCCGGAGCCGAAGGTCGGCGACGAACTCGTGGCCCATCTGCGGCACACCACCACGCAGTTCGACCGGATCGTGGACCGCTGACCCCCTCTGCGGTCGTGCGAGAGGCCGTACCCGGCAGTCGTCGGGTACGGCCTCTCGTATGACGCGACCGGTCCGGTTCGCTCAGAGCGAACGGTCTTCGGGGACGGCCTCCGGGGGGCCGCCCCACTCGGCCGGGGCGTCCTCGATGTGCGCCGCCTGGCGCGCCGGCCGGGCGGCGGTACCCAGGACGAAGACGTCCTCGGCACCGTCGAGCACCCCGCCCGACGGATCGTCGTCCCCGGCCCGGCGCACCACGTCGTGGTCCGGCATGAGGATGTCGCGCACGACGACCGCGCACAGGTACAGGGTTCCCGCCAGGTGGACGACGATCGCCCAGTGGTAGCCGTCGGTCGGCAGGCCCTTGTGGGCGTCTCCGCTGGTCGTATAGGCGAGGTACAGCCAGATGCCGAGGAAGTACGCCACCTCGCAGGCCTGCCAGACCAGGAAGTCGCGCCACTTGGGGCGCGCCAGCACGGCCAGCGGGATCAGCCACAGCACGTACTGGGGCGAGTAGACCTTGTTGGTGAGGATGAACACCGCCACCATCAGGAAGGCGAGCTGGGCGAAGCGCGGCCGGCGGGGGGCCATGAGCGTCAGTGCCGCGATACCCAGGGAGCACAGCAGCACCAGCAGGGTGGCCACGGTGTTCACGAAGTCCGTGCTGGGCGGGTCGGTCGAGTTCTGGGCCCAGATCAGCCAGAAGGACCCGAAGTCGACGCCCCGGTCATGGCTGAAGTTGTAGAACTGCCACCAGCCGTCACCGGCGAAGGCCAGCACCGGCAGGTTGACGACGAGCCAGGCGAGGACGGCGCCGCCCAGGGCCTTGCGGTACTCGTACCACCTGCCGGCCCGCCAGCACAGGACGAACAGCGGACCGAGCAGCAGCACCGGGTAGAGCTTGGCGGCGGTCGCGAGCCCGAGCAGGATTCCGAAGGCGAAAGGACGCCGCCGCGACCACATCAGCATGGCCGCCGCCGTCAGCGCGACCGCCAGCAGGTCCCAGTTGATCGTGGCGGTCAGCGCCAGGGCTGGTGCGAGGGCGACCAGCAGCCCGTCCCACGGCCGCCGGGCGTGGGTGCGGACCACGCAGACGGCGATGACGGCCGCGCACACCATGAGCATGCCGGCGTTGACCATCCAGTACCACCGCTCCTGGTGCTGCATGCTGCCGCTGTGGGGGGTCAGCCAGGAGGCCACCTCCATGAAGACGCCGGTCAACACCGGGTACTCCAGGTAGGGCATGTCGCCGGTGAGCTTGTCGAAGTAGGGCACGAGGCCGTCGGCGAAACCACGCCCCTGGTAGAGGTGCGGGATGTCCGAGTAGCAGGCCTTCGTGTACTGGGAGCTGGCGCCGAAGAACCAGGCGCTGTGGTAGCAGGGTGCCTTCTGGACCAGGCCGAGGGCGAACACACCGATCGCGACGAGGGCGACCACCCGCACCGGGGTCCACCAGGACGTCCCGAGGAGGGCGTGCCGCCCGACGGGGCCGCCGATCAGCTCGCTGCCGGCCGCGGCGACCTCGTCCTCCTCGGTCGGCCGGACCGGGCCGGGCGCCTGCGCGCTCGCTTGCGTCGATTCAGCACTGGACATGCCGCACATCCTGCCGTACGCGACTGGGAATACGCCGTGGGCCGCCGCACCCAGGGGATGCGGCGGCCCATGTTTCACGTGAAACGGTCCGGCGGGGCGGCGCCCCAACTCATTGCCTCCTCGGCAAGGAGCTGCCCTTGACCAGGGGCACTGTTCCTACTGCCACCACGACGACTTCGTGGGGGTGGGGGAGGAGCCGCCGGCGCCTCCGTCCGACTGACCCCAGCCACCAGCACCATTGTCGCCGCCGTTGGCCCCGTTGCCGCCGTTGGCTCCATTGCCTCCGTTGCCGCCGTTGCCACCGTTGCCGCCGTTTGCACCGTTGCCGCCGTTCTGTCCCCCGTTGGCGTCGCAGCCGAAGAGGCCGCAGTGCGTCTGCGAGGGCGAGGGCGGGGGCGGGGGCGGGCTCTCCTGCGTCTGGCTGGGCGTGATCGACGGCGTCGGGCTGTTCTGCTGGGTCTCGGTGGCCGACGGGGTGGGCGTGATGCTGGGCGCGGCGTTGACGATCTCACCGATGGGCTGGGGCGTCGGGAACTTCTCCGCCGGCTGGCCCTGGAGGGCCTCCATCATGTAGTCGTGCCAGATCTCGGACGGGAACGAGGCACCGTGGATCTGCTTCTGGCCACCGGTCCCGTACATCTCCAGGAACGTGCGCGACTTGTTCTTCTCGTTGTCGTCCAGCCGGAACATGCCGATCGCGGTGGACAGCTGCGGGGTGTACCCCACGAACCAGGCGGACTTGTTGCCGTCTGTCGTACCGGTCTTGCCGGCCACCTCGCGCCCGGGCAGCTTGGCGTTGGAACCCGTGCCCTTCTCGACCACGGTCTTCAGGACGTCGGTGACGTTGTCCGCCACGTTGGCCTCGAAGGCCTGCTTGGGCGTGTTCTTGTGCTCGTAGACCGTTCCGTCCTGGTTCTTGACCTCGGAGACGGAGAACGGCTCGTTCTGCTTCCCACTGGTGGCGAAGGTGGCGTACGCGCCCGCCATCCGGATGGCACTGGGGTCCGAGATGCCGATGGAGAAGGACGGGAACGTGGTGCCGGCCAGGCTGTCCTTCTTCAGGCCCGCGTCCAGCGCCGCCTTCTCGACCTTGTCCAGGCCTACGTCCATGCCGAGCTGGACGTAGGCGGAGTTCACCGACTCCCGCATCGCCTCGCGCAGGTCGATCATGTACTTGGGCGGAGTGCCGAGGGAGTCGTTGCCGTCATTGGTCTGGAGCCACTCCTCGCCCTGCTCGTTCTTCCAGACGCTCCCGTCGTAGTTCTTGATCTTGAGCTTGTTCTTGCCGCTGAACCGGCTCTTGGGAGAGACCAGGGTGCGTTCGTCCGGCCCCTGCGTCTCGCCCCCGTGCGGGTCACGGACACCGTCGCGCATGGCCGCCGCCAGGACGAACGGCTTGAAGGTCGAGCCCACCTGGGCACCGGTGGCGTCCGCGTTGTCGGTGAAGTGCTTGGTCCAGTCCACACCGCCGTAGATCGCCTTGATGGCACCCGTCTTGGTGTCCACCGAGGCGCCGCCGAACTGCACGTGCGTGTCGGTCTTGGGGCGCTGCTTGGGCTTGATGTTGGCCTTCTGGACCTTCTCCACCGCGGTCTTGAGCTTCTCGACCTTGTCCTTCTCGAAGGTCGTGTGGATCTGGTAGCCGCCCTGCTGCAGCTTGTCCGCCGTGATGTCGGTGTTGTGGACGACGTAGGACTTGGCCAGGTCGACGAGATAGCCGACCTGGCCGCTCAGCCGGGTGTTGGACCGCGGGTTCTGCCACTTGGGCAGCGACCTGAACTTGTTCCGCTCCGTGGCGCTGAGGTGCCCGTACTCCACCATCTTGTCGAGCGTGTCCTGCATCTGGCGCGTGACGCGCTTGGTGTTGGCCTCGGCGGTGGCCGTCGGGTCGATCGCCGTCGAACCGGCCGGGTCGTAGTACGTGGCGCCCTTGAGCACCGCCGCCAGGAAGGCGCACTCCCCGGCATCCAGGTCCTTGGCGTCCTTGTTGAAGTACGCCCGCGAAGCCGCCTGGAGACCGTAGGCCCCGCGGCCGTAGTAGGAGGAGTTGAGGTACCCCGCCATGATGTCTTCCTTGTGGAGCTTCGCACCGACCTTGATCGAGACGAAGATCTCCTTGAACTTGCGGGAGACGGTCTGCGACTGGTCGTTCAGCATCGCGTTCTTGACGTACTGCTGGGTGATGGTGGACCCACCCTGGGTCTGACCGCCGCGGGCCATGTTGAACACGGCGCGCGCGATGCCCTTGGGGTCGATGCCGCTGTCCGTCTCGAAGGTCTTGTTCTCCTGCGAGATGACCGCGTAGCGCATGTCCTTCGGGATGTCCGAGTAGTTCAGGATCTGACGGTTGATCTCACCGCCGGTCCGCACCATCTCACTGCCGTCGGCCCAGTAGTACACGTTGTTCTGGGCGGTCGCGGTCTTCTGGATGCTCGGGATGGCCACCATCGCGTACCCGATGCCGGCGACCGCCACCAGGCTGCCGACGAAGCCGACGAACAGCCCCGTCATCAGCTTCCAGGACGGCATCCAGCGCCGCCAGCCGTACTTGCCCGCGCGCGGGTAGTCGATGAACCGCTTCTTGGCGGGCGGAGCCGTCCGCCCGCGGCCGCGTCCGGGCCCCGCGGGGCCGCCCGAGTCGCCCCCTCTGCGCCGGCCGCCGCCCCTCTGCGCCGCCCGCCGGGCCTCGGCGCGGCCCCCGTAGGGGCGCTCCTCCTGACCCGCACCGTAGGAACCCGATCCGTAGGAAGTGGACCCGGAGGCGGATTCGTAGGAGTCGGCAGAGGACCCGGTGGCGCCTCGCGGGGCCGCACGGCGACCGGAGGACGAACCGGACTGGCCGCGTCGGGCCGCGGCACGTCCGCCTCCCTGCGGCTGCGGCGGTTTGCGACGGTGCTCGCTCATCGAACGATTTACTCCTCGGGCAGGCGCGCCCGTGCGCGCCTGGAAACAGCGGCTGGTTTCCGGTCCCCCCGAAGTACGGATGTGGTCGGTCGCGCATTCACCCGTACTGCACCGGGGACGAGGACGTCCCCAGGCGTCACTCGGTTCCCGGTGTTGTGCATGGCGGACAGACTACGCACCGTCAAAACCCCCCGGGCTCCGAAGTTCACCCCAAATCAGGCAACTTGACTCCAACGAAACGGTGATGTGATCCCGTTCACCCTGCCCCCTCTTGTCGCATGCGCGGGGCCGTTCTATCGTCTGGATGTATCGAGTCGATACATCAGCTTGAGATAAAGACCGTCACGGCACCCGGTGCGGCATCCGCCGCCACCGGGTCGCGGCAGGAAGGAGGCGACGATGGGCCGGCGTTCCGGGATCCTTGAGTTCGCCGTACTCGGCCTGCTCCGCGAGTCCCCGATGCACGGCTATGAGCTGCGCAAACGGCTCAATACGTCTCTGGGTGTGTTCCGTGCGTTCAGCTACGGGACGCTCTATCCCTGCCTCAAGACGCTGGTCGCGAACGGCTGGTTGACCGAGGAACCGGGGAACACCACCGAGGACGCCCTCGCCGCCCCGCTCACCGGGCGCCGCGCCAAAATCGTCTACCGGCTGACGGCGGAAGGTAAGGAGCACTTCGAGGAGCTGCTCTCCCAGACCGGCCCCGACGCGTACGACGACGAGCACTTCGCCGCGCGCTTCGCCTTCTTCGGACAGACCTCGCGGGATGTACGCATGCGCGTGCTGGAGGGCCGCCGAAGCCGGCTGGAGGAGCGTCTGGAGAAGATGCGCGCCTCCCTCACGCGCACCAGGGAGCGCCTCGACGACTACACCCTCGAGCTCCAGCGCCACGGGATGGAGTCCGTGGAGCGCGAAGTGCGCTGGCTGAACGAGCTCATCGAGAGTGAGCGGGCCGGACGGGACCTCAAGGGGTCCGCCGGGGGGCCCGCTCAGCAGGACACCACCAATGGAGCGACGGGCGGCCTGCCCCGGACCGGGGATTCCACCCGGCCGGATACGCCCGGCGACACCGCCACGTGAGGTCCCGTCGGGGCTTCACCGAGTACACACAGGGAGCAACCGGAATGGGTTCGGTTCGCGTAGCCATCGTCGGTGTGGGCAACTGCGCCGCATCGCTGGTGCAGGGCGTCGAGTACTACAAGGACGCCGACCCGGCGACCAAGGTCCCCGGCCTCATGCACGTGCAGTTCGGCGACTACCACGTGCGTGACGTCGAGTTCGTCGCCGCCTTCGACGTCGACGCGAAGAAGGTCGGCCTGGACCTCGCGGACGCCATCGGCGCCTCCGAGAACAACACCATCAAGATCTGCGACGTCCCCTCCACCGGTGTGACGGTGCAGCGCGGCCACACCCTCGACGGCCTCGGCAAGTACTACCGCCAGACCATCGAGGAGTCGGCCGAGGAGCCGGTCGACATCGTCCAGGTCCTCAAGGACAAGCAGGTCGACGTCCTCGTCTGCTACCTGCCCGTCGGCTCCGAGGACGCGGCGAAGTTCTACGCCCAGTGCGCCATCGACGCCAAGGTCGCCTTCGTCAACGCCCTCCCGGTCTTCATCGCCGGCACCAAGGAGTGGGCGGACAAGTTCACCGAGGCGGGCGTCCCGATCGTCGGTGACGACATCAAGTCGCAGGTCGGCGCCACCATCACGCACCGCGTCATGGCGAAGCTGTTCGAGGACCGTGGCGTGCGCCTGGAGCGCACGATGCAGCTGAACGTCGGCGGCAACATGGACTTCAAGAACATGCTCGAGCGCGACCGCCTGGAGTCCAAGAAGATCTCCAAGACCCAGGCCGTCACCTCCCAGATCCCCGACCGGGACCTCGGCGAGAAGAACGTCCACATCGGCCCGTCCGACTACGTGGCCTGGCTGGACGACCGCAAGTGGGCCTACGTCCGCCTCGAGGGCCGCGCCTTCGGCGAGGTCCCGCTGAACCTTGAGTACAAGCTCGAGGTCTGGGACTCCCCGAACTCGGCAGGCATCATCATCGACGCCCTGCGCGCCGCGAAGATCGCCAAGGACCGCGGCATCGGCGGCCCGATCCTGTCGGCGTCCTCGTACTTCATGAAGTCCCCGCCGGTCCAGTACTTCGACGACGAGGCCCGGGAGAACGTCGAGAAGTTCATCCGCGGCGACGTCGAGCGCTGACCTCCCGCAGAACGCTCCTGCCAGGGCTGAGAGGGTCCCCGAGGCGATCGCCCCGGGGACCCTCCCGTATGTGAGGCTGTGCCCCATGGCCGTCGTCCGTGACCTGCGCGTCCTGCTGCGCCTGCGGGGCTTCAGACGGCTGCTCGCCGTACGGCTGCTCTCCCAGGGTGCCGACGGGGTCTACCAGGTCGCGCTCGCCGCCTACGTCGTCTTCTCACCCGAGCACCAGGCCTCGGCCGCGGCGGTCGCCTCCGCCATGGCGGTGCTGCTGCTGCCCTACTCCCTGGTCGGCCCGTTCGCCGGTGTCCTCCTGGACCGCTGGCGGCGCCGGCAGGTCTTCCTCCACGGCAATCTCGCCCGGGCGGTGCTGGCCGCCGCGACCGCCGTGCTGATGGCGGCGGGCGCCGCGGACTGGCTGTTCTACGCCTCCGCGCTGTGTGTCACCGCCGTGAACCGTTTCGTCCTCGCCGGCCTGTCCGCCGCGCTGCCGCGGGTGGTCGACGCCGCGCGGCTGGTGGTGGCCAACTCGCTGTCGCCGACCGCGGGCTCCCTCGCCGCGTTCGGAGGCGGCGGCCTCGCCTTCGCCCTGCGCCTGGCCGGGGCCGACTCCGACGCCGCCGTGGTGCTGCTGGGCGCCGCCCTCTACCTGTGTGCCGCCCTCGTCTCCCTGCTCATGGCCCCTGACCTGCTCGGCCCCGACCGAAGGACGGCCCGGCCCCGGCTGGGCGCCGCGCTGACCGGCACCGTGCGGGACCTGATGGCCGGTGTGCGCCACCTCGGCACGCCGTCGCGCCGGGCCGCCGCCCGGGCGCTGGGCGCGATGACGCTGATGCGGTTCTGCTACGGCGCGCTGACGGTCATGGTGCTGATGCTCTGCCGCTACGGCCTGACGTCGGCTCCGGACACCGGGCTGCGCCTGCTCGGTCTGGCGCTCGGCGCGTCCGGCGCCGGATTCTTCGCCGCGGCGGTCCTGACCCCGTGGGCAGCCGGGGCGCTCGGCGGCCCCGCCCACTGGATCGCCGTGTGCGCAGGCTCGGCCGCGGTACTCGAACCCGCTCTCGGCCTGCCGTTCGCCACCGGCCCGCTGCTGCTCGCGGCCTTCGTGCTCGGTCTCACCACCCAGGGCGCGAAGATCGCCACGGACACGGTCGTGCAGTCCTGCGTCGAGGACGGCTTCCGCGGCCGGATCTTTTCCGTTTACGACGTGCTGTTCAACGTCGCGTTCGTGGGCGCGGCGGCCGTCGCCGCCGTGATGCTGCCGCCGGACGGGCGATCGGCGCCCCTGGTGATCACGATTGCCGTGATCTACGGAGCGGTTGCTGTGGTTATGACCCGGTTCGAACACCGGTAAGTGTCACATCAAAGCCACAGAGCCTTCGAGAGGTACAGGGAATGTCAGCGGGGCCCTGTAGCTTACGTGCGTCTTATTTCGACGCCATGTTCGCGTCATCGCGCCTATGTTCTAGGGGGACCCCCAAGTGACCACTCCGCCGCCACCCCAGGGCCAGAATCCGTACGCCCAGGCCCCCACCGCGCCCCTGGGGCAGCAGCCCGGCCAGCCCGGCGTCCCTCAGCAGCCGTACCCTCCGCAGCAGCCGTACCCTCCGCAGCAGCCGTATGCGCCCTTCCCGCAGCAGGGCGCTCCGGTACCGCCGCCCGCACCGGCCAGGCGCGGCGGCAAGAAGGTGCTGCGCGTCATCGGCGGCGTCGTTGTCGTGGTCCTCCTCGGCCTGCTGAAGTTCGGCGGCGCCCTGGGACTGGGCTGGTTCCTGGGCCGCGACGACGCGGAGACCACATCGGTGGGCTCGTGCATGCACAACGACGGCACGATGACCAAGGCCGACCTCAAGGAGGTCGACTGCTCGTCCGACAAGGCGCAGTACAAGGTGGTCCAGAAGTTCGACGGTTCCACCGATGAGGACAAGTGCAAGCCCGTCACGGACGCGACGATCTCCTACGTCCAGTCCGGCGGCGGTCACGACGTGGTGCTGTGCCTGAAGGACGCCAAGTAGGGCTCCGATCGGCTCAGGTGGGTTCGGTGCAGGGCGAAGGGCCGGTGTTTCACGTGAAACACCGGCCCTTCACATGTCTTCGGCGCTTGGCCTCAGTCCTGCTGGGACCACCACTCCTTGAGGGCCGCCACGGCCGCGTCGTGCTCCATCGGGCCGTTCTCCAGGCGCAGCTCCAGCAGATGCTGGTAGGCACGGCCGACGGCCGGTCCGGGTGCGACGCCCAGGATCTCCATGATCTGGTTGCCGTCCAGGTCCGGACGGATGGCGTCCAGCTCCTCCTGCTCCTGGAGCTGGGCGATGCGCTCCTCCAGCCCGTCGTACGCGCGGGACAGCGCGACCGCCTTGCGCTTGTTCCGGGTGGTGCAGTCGGAGCGGGTCAGCTTGTGGAGCCGGTCGAGGAGCGGGCCGGCGTCGCGCACGTAGCGGCGGACCGCCGAGTCCGTCCACTCGCCGGTGCCGTAACCGTGGAAGCGCAGATGCAGCTCGACCAGGCGCGAGACGTCCTTCACCAACTCGTTGGAGTACTTCAGAGCGGTCATGCGCTTCTTGGTCATCTTCGCGCCGACCACCTCGTGGTGGTGGAAGGAGACCCGGCCGTCCTCCTCGAAGCGGCGCGTACGCGGCTTGCCGATGTCGTGCAGCAGCGCGGCCAGCCGCAGGGTGAGGTCGGGCCCCGTCTCCTCCAGGGCGATCGCCTGCTCCAGCACGATCAGCGTGTGGTCGTAGACGTCCTTGTGCCGGTGGTGCTCGTCCCGCTCCAGACGCAGCGCGGGCAGCTCTGGCAGCACCCGCGCGGCGAGACCGGTGTCCACGAGCAGCGTCAGGCCCTTGCGCGGGTACGCGGACAGGATCAGCTTGTTCAGCTCGTCCCGCACCCGCTCGGCGGAGACGATCTCGATGCGCCCGGCCATCTCCGTCATCGCCCTGACGACCTCGGGATCGACCTCGAAGTCGAGCTGGGCGGCGAAACGCGCGGCCCGCATCATGCGCAGCGGGTCGTCGGAGAAGGACTCCTCCGGCGTGCCCGGCGTACGCAGCACCCGTGCCGCGAGGTCGTCGAGACCGCCGTGCGGGTCGACGAACCTCTTCTCCGGCAGTGCCACGGCCATCGCGTTCACCGTGAAGTCGCGCCGGACGAGATCCTCCTCGATGGTGTCGCCGTACGACACCTCCGGCTTGCGCGAGGTGCGGTCGTACGCCTCCGACCGGTAGGTCGTCACCTCGATCTGGTAGCCGTCCTTCTGCACGCCCACCGTGCCGAAGGCGATCCCGACCTCCCACACGGCGTCCGCCCACGGCCGCACGATCTTCAGTACGTCCTCGGGACGCGCATCGGTCGTGAAGTCCAGGTCGTTGCCGAGCCGGCCGAGCAGCGCGTCCCGGACGGAGCCGCCGACCAGGGCGAGCGCGAACCCGGCCTCCTGGAAACGGCGTGCGAGGTCGTCGGCGACAGGGGCCACCCGCAGCAGCTCGCTGACCGCGCGCTGCTGCACCTGGCTCAGGGCAGGGGGAGTGTCATCGTTGGCGTTCGGCACAACAGAAGAGGGTACGTGTCCAGGCGGCCCCGCCGTGTCGTCCGGATTGCCGCGGGGGCGCGGCCCGCTGTTCACCCTCTCAAGTCCACCCCATCGTGACGTAATGAACAGCATCCGTGGATACGCGCATATCCAGGGCGCACCCCCGTTTCTCGCCGATCTTGTGGCCTCCTCCGCGGCACTTCCGCTCCGCGCACCTCGTTACCATGCGTGGACGCACATTCCGACGACCACTGACGACGAGGGACGGGCGAGCGCGTGGCCGAGGCGGCAGACTTCCTGGGGACCAGTCCCTCACCTGCCCGCCGCTGGCTGCGGCGGGCAGGGGCACTGCTCGCCGCAGCGCCCCTGCTCGCCGGGCTGCTGCAGCTCTCCGCCGCCCCGGCCGCGCACGCCGCCGTCCCCGAGGCCCCCAGGGCGGTCTCCGGCTCGCGCACGGTGGCGGTGTCCCTCGACGCCCTCACCCCCAGCGTCCCCTCCGAAGGGGACACCGTGACCGTCTCGGGCACCGTGACGAACAAGGGCAGGCAGCCGGTCACCGGCGCCCACGTCGGACTGCGAGTGGGGCCGCACCTGGACACCCGCTCCGAGATCGACGCCGTCGCGCAGCGCACCGACTTCGAGTTCGGTGCCGACGGCGCGGAACTCGGCGGCAAGTACACGCAGAAGTTCGCCACGCTGGCGCCGGGTGTGGCCCAGCACTTCAGCATCTCCGTCCCGGCCGCCAAGCTGAATCTCGGCGCCGACGGCGTCTACGAGTTCTCCGTCTCCCTGTCGGGTCAGACCTCCGCCCAGCAGTGGGAGCAGGTACTGGGCATCCAGCACACGTTCCTGCCGTGGCAGCCCTCCGAGGCGGACACGAAGACGAGGACGACCTTCCTGTGGCCCCTCGTCTCCACCGTCCACATGACGGCGGAGACAGGACCCGGCGAACTGCAGACGCCGGTCTTCCTCAACGACGACCTCGCCAAGGACCTGGCCCCCGGCGGCCGACTGGAGCGGATGCTCGCCCTGGGCAAGGACCTCGACGTCACCTGGGTGATCGACCCGGACCTGCTGGCGTCCGTCGACGCCATGACCCGCAACTACCAGGTGCGTACGGACGCCTCCGCCACCCCGGTCGCCGGAACCCACCAGGCGGTGGCCAAGCAGTGGCTCGCCGAGCTGCAGCAAGCGGTCGCGGGCAAGGAGGTCGTCGCGCTGCCGTTCGCCGACCCCGACCTGGCCTCACTCGCCCACCGGGGCACCAGCGTCTCCGGCTCCCTGAGCCAGCTCAAGGACGCCACGGACGTCGCCGCCAGCACGGTGGAGACGGTGCTCCACGTGAAACCGGCCACGGACTTCGCCTGGCCGGTGAACGGTGCCGTCGACCCGTCGATCGTCAGGGTCGCCACCTCCGCCGGGGCCGACAAGGTCATCGCGCGCAGCGACAGCCTCGAGGAACCGGACAACCTGACCTACACCCCCTCCGCCGCCCGGCCGATCGGCGGCGGAACCACCGCTGTCGTCGCCGACGCCCGCCTGTCGACCGCGTTCGAGGGCGACCTGTCGCAAGCCGGTGCCAGCACGCTCGCCGTGCAGCGCTTCCTCGCCCAGAGCCTCGAACTCAACGGCCAGACGAGCAAGCAGCGCAGCATCGTCGTCGCCCCGCAGCGCATGCCCAGCACCAGCCAGGCCCAAGCCATGGCGCAGGCACTGCTCGCCCTCCAGCAGGGCACCTGGTCCCAGGCCCAGGACCTGGCCGCGGCCGCCAAGGCCAAGCCGGACCCCGGGGCCACGACGAAGGTCCCCTCGACATCGGACTACCCGTCCTCGCTGCGCCGGCAGGAGCTGCGGCGGCCGGCCTTCGCCGAGATCGCCACGACGCAGGACAAGGTCGACAACTTCCAGGTCGTCCTCACCTACGCCTCCCGGGTCGTCACACCCTTCGGTCGCGCCCTGAACCGGGAGATGTCCACGTCCTGGCGTGGCCGCGGGAGCGCGGCGGAAAGCTTCCGGGACGAGGTGAGGGGCTACCTCGACGATCTCTCCGGAGAGGTCAGACTGATCGACAAGTCGGAGACCAAGCTCTCCGGTCACAGCGCGACGATCCCCGTGACCGTGCAGAACAACCTGGTGCAGGGCGTCGACCACCTGGTGCTGCGGCTCACCTCGACCAACCCCACCCGCCTGAAGATCGGCGGCAAGGCCTACGCGGAGCAGCCGATCGCCGTCTCCGGCGGGCACAGCCAGTCCGTGAAGTTCACCACGTCGGCCAACGCCAACGGCCCGGTGACGGTGATCGCCCAGCTGTACACGCAGGACGGCCAGGAGTACGGCGCACCCGTCACCTTCGACGTGAAGGTCACCGAGGTCACCGCCACCGTCATGCTCGTCATCGGCGGCGGCGTCCTGTTGCTCGTCCTCGCCGGTTTCCGCATGTACACCCAGCGCAAGCGCGCCGCGGCCCGGGAGGAGAAGCAGGACCCCTCGGACACGCAGGACGCCGAGGACGCCAAGGACCCTGACGGCCCCGATGCCTCCGACGACCCCGACGAAGCGCAGCACCCCGAGGACCCCGAGAACAGACGGGGCTCACGGGACGCTCAGGGACCCGCCGCGGCGACCGACGACGCGGCGGACGCCACCGGGGCCTCCGGTCCGGAGAACCCCCCAGGCCCCGCCGCACGTCTCACACAGGAGTCGGGCCCCCGGCCCCCCGCACAGGACCGGGAGCAGCCGAGTGACCCGGCACCGGACACCGCATCCGAAAGCGCCGACCCGTCCGGCACGGGTGAGAAAGTGGACCGTTGAGGATGTCGTGGCCCGGAGGGCCCGGGACGATGAGGTGGGGTAACCATGAACGCGCCGTACGACGGTGACCGCGGCCGGGCCGCGGGCAGCTCGGGCCACCCCGGCGCCCCGCCGCCCGAGCACGGCCAGGTGCCCCAGCAGCCTCCGGCGGACATGTACCTCCAGGACGCCTACGCCGAGGACCCGTACCGGGCGCAGGACCTCACGGCGCAGGACCCGGTCGGCGAGGCGCTGTACGACCGTGCCGCGCACCCGCCCCCACCCCCGGGCACGTACGAGCCGCAGCAGCCGCTGTACGGCAGCCCGCCGCCCTCGCCCTACGCGCCCGACCCTCAGATCTGGGCCCAGACCCCACCGCCCGAGCCGTCGGCCACCACCCAGTACCTGCCGTACGGCGAGGATCCCCGCACCACCCAGTTCGTCGGCGTGGACGACCTCGTCACCCACTCCGGCGAGGAGCAGCACGAGCCGGACGCCTTCGCCCACCTCTTCCGGGACCAGCAGCAGGGCGGCTACTCCCAGGACCCCCGGCAGGCCGCCCACCAGAACTACCAGGACCCCGGACCGTACGGCTACGACCCCCGCCAGAACGGCTACCAGGCGCCGGGGCAGCCCGCCTACCAGGGCCAGCAGGGCTATCCGCCCGTGGACCAGCAGGGCTACCAGGCCCCCGACCAGCACAGCTATCAGGCCTCCGACCAGCAGGGCTACCAGCCGTCCGGTCAGCAGGGCTACCAGCCGTCCGGCCAGCAGGGCTACCAGCTCCCACAGGACATGGGCGGGTATCCGCCCATCGACCCGCCCTCCGTGCCGGGCCCCGCCCCGGCCCCGGCCGCCGGCCAGGGCCCGACGGGTCCGTACGCTCCGGCTCCGGGCGCTGCCCGGACCGTCGCCGAGGCACCCGCCGACGCACCCGCGCCCGCTCCCGCGGCGAAGAAGGGCGGAAAGGCGTCGGGCCTGCTGAAGTCGAGCGCCGTGATGGCGGCCGGCACCATGGTCTCCCGGCTCACGGGCTTCATCCGCTCCGCGATGATCGTCTCCGCACTCGGCGTCGGCCTGCTCGGCGACACCTTCCAGATCGCTTACCAGCTGCCGACGATGATCTACGTCCTGACCGTCGGCGGCGGCCTCAACTCTGTCTTCGTGCCGCAGCTCGTCCGGGCGATGAAGGATGACGACGACAACGGCGAGGCCTACGCCAACCGGCTGCTGACACTGGTCATGGTCGCGCTGGGCGCCCTCACCGTCGTCGCGGTCGTCGCCGCGCCCCTCCTGATCCGCCTGCTGTCCCCGTCGGTGGCGGGCGATCCGGCGGCCAACCAGGTCGGCATCACCTTCGCCCGCTACTTCGTGCCCTCGATCTTCTTCATGGGCATCCACGTGGTGATGGGGCAGGTCCTCAACGCGCGCGGGAAGTTCGGCGCGATGATGTGGACGCCCGTCCTGAACAACATCGTCATCATCGTGACGCTCGGCACGTTCATCTGGGTGTACGGCACCGCCGCCCACTCCGGGATGGGCGTCGCGAGCATCCCGCCGGAGGGCCAGCGGCTCCTCGGGGTGGGCATCCTGCTCGGTCTGGCCGTCCAGGCCCTGGCCATGATCCCTTACCTCCGTGAGACAGGCTTCCGGCTGCGGCTGCGTTTCGACTGGCGGGGACACGGGCTCGGCAAGGCCGCGACCCTGGCCAAGTGGACGCTGCTGTTCGTGCTCGCCAATCAGGCCGGCAACGTCGTCGTGACCCGGCTGTCCACCGCTGCGGGCAAGAGCTCGCCGGTCCAGGGCACCGGCTACGCCGCCTACGCCAACGCCCAGCTGATCTGGGGCCTGCCGCAGGCCATCATCACCGTCTCCCTGATGGCCGCCCTGCTGCCCCGGATCTCCCGCTCGGCGCACGAGAACGACACCGGTGCCGTCCGCGACGACATCTCGCAGGGCCTGCGCACCACGGCGGTCGCGATCGTGCCGATCGCCTTCGGCTTCGTCTCGCTCGGCATCCCGATGTGCACGCTGATCTTCGGCTCCTCGGGCACCGCGGAGGCCACCAACATGGGCTACATGCTCATGGCCTTCGCCCTGGGCCTCATCCCGTACTCCGTCCAGTACGTCGTCCTGCGCGCCTTCTACGCCTACGAGGACACCCGGACGCCCTTCTACAACACGGTCATCGTGGCCGCGGTCAACGCGGGCACCTCCGCACTGTGTTACTTCCTGCTCCCGGCCCGCTGGTCCGTGATCGGCATGTCCGCGGCGTACGGCCTCGCCTACGCCATCGGTGTGGGCGTCGCCTGGAGCCGGCTGCGCAAGCGGCTCGACGGCGACCTCGACGGCTCCCGTGTCCTGCGGACCTACGCGCGGCTGTGCATCGCCGCGGTGCCGGCGGCACTCGTCAGCGGCGCGGCCTGCTACGAGATCGGCCACGCCCTCGGCCAGGGCGTCGTCGGCTCGTTCGCCGCGCTGGTGGCGGGCGGCGCCCTGCTGCTCGGCATCTTCTTCGTCGCCGCCCGCCGCATGCGGATCGAGGAGCTCAACTCGCTCGTGGGCATGGTCCGCGGACGGCTGGGACGCTGAGGCGGGGGTAGGCGCACAACCATCGTCCGCCGTCGTGTGTCGTGCATAGCGCCGGACTGTGGGCACAATTGGTTTCGGCGTCGGACAGCGCGCAATGGATGGGGAGGCAGGAGCGACGGTGGCGGAACGGAGCACGGCTGCCGTCGACGTGGCAGACAACAGCGGTGACGAGCCGCTGACCGCGGAGGCGGACCAGGCCACGGCCGACGGGGTGGCCCAGAACCGGGAGCGGGACACGGACAACGACGAGGCGCAGGGGAGCGGCGGGACCGAACGTCCCGGGAAGAAGGCCTCACCACCCGAACTGCACAGCGGCCACAAGCTGGCCAGACGCTACCGCCTCGAGGAGTGCGTCACCCGTCTGGACGGATTCAGCAGCTGGCGTGCGGTGGACGAGAAGCTCCGCCGGGCCGTCGGTGTGCACCTCCTGCCCGCCGACCACTCCCGCGCCCGCTCGGTCCTGGCCGCGGCACGTTCCTCGGCGCTCCTCGGCGACCCGCGCTTCGTCCAGGTCCTCGACGCCGTCGAGGAGAACGACCTCGTCTACGTCGTCCACGAGTGGCTGCCCGATGCCACCGAACTCACCACCCTGCTTGCCGCCGGGCCACTGGAACCCCACGGTGCCTACCAGTTGGTCAGCCAGGTCGCCTCCGCGATGGCCGTCGCGCACCGTGAGGGCCTGGCCCATCTGCGCCTGAACCCGAACGCCGTGCTGCGTACCTCCACCGGCCAGTGGCGCATCCGTGGCCTCGCCGTGAACGCCGCGCTGCGCGGCATCACCTCCGAGACCCCGCAGCGCACCGACACCGAGGCGATCGGAGCGCTGCTGTACGCGGCGCTCACCCAGCGCTGGCCGTACGAGAACGACGCATACGGCCTGTCCGGCCTGCCCAAGGACATCGGTCTCATCCCGCCGGACCAGGTACGGGCCGGCGTCCACCGCGGTCTGTCCGAGCTGGCCATGCGCGCGCTCGCCAACGACGGCGCCACCGCCTCGCGCCACGAGTCCCCGTGCACCACGCCGGAGGAGCTGGTGAAGGCGATCGGCGAGATGCCGCGGATCCGCCCGCCGGAGCCCGCGTTCACCGCGCCGCCCGAGTACCAGGGGACGTCGTACCAGCAGGGCACGTACGGCCGTCCGGCCCCGCACCCCGGTGTCACCCAGCCGGTGCACGCCCCGCCGCCCCCGCTGCAGAGCCGGACCGGAAAGGCGCTGAAGTGGGCCGTCTCGGCGCTGCTCATCGCCGCTCTGGGTCTGGGCAGTTGGCAGCTCGCGGACGCCCTGATGGACCGGGACGGCAAGTCCACCAAGGACAGCCAGACCCAGACACAGGATGGAAACGACAAGAAGGACAACCAGCCGAAGCCGGTCAAGCCGCTCAAGATCTACGGTGCCCAGGAGTACGTCGCCAAGGGCGACGCCCAGCATCCCGGTGATGTCGGCAAGACGTACGACGGGGACAACACGACCTACTGGCGCACCGCGAGCTACAAAGACGGGCCGGACATGAACCCGGCCTTCAAACCCGGCGTCGGCATCGTCTACGACCTCGGTTCGGCGCAGGAGGTCTCCTCCGCCTCGATAGGCCTCCTGTTCAGCGGCGATCACACGACCGTCTCGCTGTACGCGACCGACTCGACCAGCTCCGCGGTCCCGATCAGCTCGATGAAGAAGCTGGGCTCCGACACGACCTCCGGGAACACGGCACGGGTGAAGGTGACCAAGCCGGTGAAGAGCCGGTACGTGCTGGTGTGGTTCACCGCGCTGCCGCCCGCTCCGGGCGACGCGTACAGCGACCCCGGGTTCAAGCAGGCCGTGACGGACCTCAAGTTCACGGGCTGAACACGACCAGGGGGAGGGGGCCCATGGCGGACGACAGCGCCTACCGCGACGTGAGCGACCAAGACCTCCTGGCCCGCCATGTGGAGGGCGACCGGAACGCCTTCGGTGAACTCGTACGACGTCACCGCGACCGCCTCTGGGCGGTCGCCCTGCGCACGCTGGGCGACCGCGAGGAGGCCGCCGACGCCGTGCAGGACGCCCTGGTCTCCGCCTACCGCGCCGCCCACACCTTCCGGGGGCAGTCGGCCGTCACCACCTGGCTGCACCGCATCACGGTGAACGCCTGTCTCGACCGGGTCCGCAAGGCGGCCTCGCGCAAGACCTCTCCGGTGGACGACACCGAGCGTCTGGAGCACCTGCTGGAGCCGCACGAGTCGGCCTCCGCTCCCGCCGAGAGGAACGACGTGCAGCGCCAGCTCGTCGAGGCGCTGGGGACGCTCCCGGCCGACCAGCGGGCCGCCTTGGTGCTCGTGGACATGCAGGGTTACCCGGTCGCCGAGGCCGCTCGCATCCTCGATGTGCCGGTGGGGACGGTGAAGAGCCGGTGTGCCAGGGGCAGAGCCAGACTCCTGCCGCTGCTCACCCACCTCCGGCCCGACGGCTCGGGGGACGGCAAGGAGCCCGGGACCGGACGGAACCGGACGCAGCGGGCGTCCGTCCCACCGGCAGCGGGTCCTCCCGATGGGGATGCGCGGAGCGCGGAACCAGGCGATTCAGCTGCTGTGAAGGGCGGAGGTGGGCGAGCGTGACTTCCACGACGGACATGGCCGGGCACCCGGACGTCTCGGAGATCTCCGACCTCACCGAAGGGCTGCTCACTCCCCCGAGGTCCGAGGATCTGCGCCGGCACCTGGACGCGTGCGCATCCTGTGCCGAGGTCCAGTCCTCGCTGGAGGAGATCCGGAGCCTGCTCGGCACGCTTCCGGTCCCGCAGGAGATGCCGAGCGACATCGCGGACCGTATCGACGCCGCTCTCGCCGCGGAGCCCGCCCTCGCCCTCCTCGCCGCCCCGGCCGACGAAACGGACGAGGAGCGGGGAACGGGCGACAGCGACAGCGACAGCGACAGCGACAGCGACCATGTTTCACGTGAAACAGCGGCCGCGGGCCGTCCGGCAGGCAACGTCCGCGCCTCCCGCACGGGCCCCGGCCGCAAGCCCCGGCCACGCCGTGTACGTCGTGGGCTCGCCGTCCTGGGCGCCGCCTGCACCGTCGTCGCGCTGGGTGTGGCCACTGTGGTCCTGACCTCCCAGCCCGACAGCGAGGGATCCAGCGCCGCGGCTCACGGCCGACCGAGTACGTCCGCACAGGCCTTCTCCGAGACGAGCCTGGAGAGCCAGGTCACCGATCTCCTCGACAAGACACCACGCACCCAGGGGACGGCTCGCGCCCCGCACAGCTTCGGCGCGAACACCGACACCGGCGCGGACACAGGGACGGGCACCGGGACCGGCCGGCCGAACACCCTGAAGAGCGACCCCACCGTCTCGGTCCCCTCCTGTGTCCGCCAGGGCATCCACAACGCCGGCGCCCCCCTCGCCGCCCAGCCGGGCACCTACAACGGCAAGGACGCCTACCTCGTCGTACTGTCCGACCCCTCGGACGCCGGCTCCCAGGTCACCGCCTACGTCGTGGAGGCCTCTTGCGTCCACGACCCTTCCGCCGCGGCCAGGGTGCTGCTGTCCCACCCCTACACGCGTTCCTGAGCAGGCCTCCCCCAGAGCGGCCGGCACGGCCCGGTGCCGTGCGGCTCCCCAGCTCCATGACACCTCCGTGTGCCCGGGGACACCGGGAATGCACGCCCCTTAGGATCCGTTGGGTGGGGTGAGAGCACCGAGAGAAGCTCCCCCGGCCGTAGGACACAGTCCAGAGACGAGGAATCAAGCCGTGAGCGACGTCCGCAACGTGATCATCATCGGCTCCGGGCCCGCCGGCTACACGGCGGCCCTCTACACCGCGCGCGCGTCGCTGAAGCCGCTGGTGTTCGAGGGCGCCGTCACCGCGGGCGGTGCGCTGATGAACACCACCGATGTGGAGAACTTCCCGGGCTTCCGCGACGGCATCATGGGCCCCGACCTCATGGACAACATGCGGGCCCAGGCCGAGCGCTTCGGCGCCGAGCTGGTGCCGGACGACATCGTCTCCGTCGACCTCGCCGGTGAGATCAAGACCGTCACGGACACCTCGGGCACGGTGCACCGGGCCAAGGCGGTCATCGTCACCACCGGCTCCCAGCACCGCAAGCTCGGCCTGCCGAACGAGGACGCGCTCTCCGGCCGTGGCGTCTCGTGGTGTGCCACGTGTGACGGCTTCTTCTTCAAGGACCAGGACATCGCCGTGATCGGTGGCGGTGACACCGCGATGGAGGAGGCCACCTTCCTCTCGCGGTTCGCCAAGTCCGTGACGATCGTCCACCGCCGCGACACCCTGCGCGCCTCCAAGGCGATGCAGGAGCGCGCCTTCGCCGACCCGAAGATCAAGTTCGTCTGGGACAGCGAGGTGGCCGAGATCGAGGGCGAGCAGAAGCTCTCCGGTCTGAAGCTGCGTAACCTCAAGACCGGCGAACTCTCGGACCTGCCGGTGACGGGCCTGTTCATCGCGATCGGCCACGACCCGCGGACCGAGCTGTTCAAGGGCCAGCTCGACCTGGACGGGGAGGGCTACCTGAAGGTCGAGTCGCCCTCCACGCGCACCAACCTGACCGGTGTCTTCGGTGCCGGTGATGTCGTCGACCACACCTATCGCCAGGCCATCACCGCCGCCGGCACCGGCTGCTCCGCCGCTCTCGACGCCGAGCGTTTCCTCGCCGCTCTCGCGGACAACGAGCAGCAGGCCGAGCCCGAGAAGACCACTGTCTGACCCCCGACCGCCCCACCGCACCAAAACGAAGAAGACTAAGGAGCCCGCCGTGGCCGGCACCCTGAAGCAAGTGACCGACTCCTCCTTCGAGCAGGACGTCCTGAAGAGCGACAAGCCCGTCCTGGTGGACTTCTGGGCTGCCTGGTGCGGTCCCTGCCGCCAGATCGCCCCGTCTCTCGAGGCCATCGCCGCCGAGTACGGCGACAAGATCGAGATCGTCAAGCTCAACATCGACGAGAACCCAGGCACGGCCGCCAAGTACGGCGTCATGTCGATCCCGACGCTGAACGTCTACCAGAACGGCGAGGTCGCCAAGACCATCGTCGGCGCGAAGCCGAAGGCCGCGATCGTCCGCGACCTCGAGGACTTCATCGCCGACTGACGCGTGCCGCCGGGAAACGGCGGCACGATGTTTCACGTGAAACACGAAGGGGCCGGCCCGCCAGGGCCGGCCCGCCAGGGCCGGCCCCTTCGGTGTGCCGTGGGCTCACAGCGGGCGGAGCACGGGTTCCTTCTGCACCGCTCCGAGCAGCCGGTCGAGCGCCATCTCCACGTCTTCCTTCCAGGAGAGGGTCGATCGCAGCTCCAGACGGAGCCGGGGGTGCGCGGGGTGGGGGCGGACCGTCTTGAAGCCGACCGCCAGCAGGTGGTCCGCCGGGAGCACGCAGGCAGGCTCCTTCCAGCGGGCGTCCCCGAAGGCCTCGATCGCCTTGAAGCCACGGCGCAACAGGTCTTTGGCGACCGTCTGCACCAGCACACGGCCCAGCCCCTGCCCTTGGTAGCCGGGCATCACGAACCCTGTCATCAGTTGCACCGCGTCCGGCGAGACCGGGCTCGTCGGGAACGCCGTAGAGCGGGGCACGTAGGCGGGGGGAGCGTAGAGCACGAAGCCCACCGGCACGTCGTCGACGTAGGCGACGCGACCGCACGAGCCCCAGTCCAGCAGGACGGCGGAGATCCACGCCTCCTTCTCCACAGCGGGTGTGCCCGCTCGCACCGCGGCCTCGCCGCTGACCGGGTCCAGCTCCCAGAAGACGCACGCGCGGCAGCGCCGAGGAAGATCATGGAGATTGTCCAGCGTGAGCGGCAGGAGCCTACGGCCCATGAAGGCTGATCCTCGCTTCCTTCGCCCGCAGCGTCACGAGCGGCCGTCCCTCACGGACGTGCCGTCGGATGGATGCATACCCGAACGCATCGTATCCACGATGTGATTCCGGGGACACCGAGTACAAGCAAAGGCGGGCCGTGAACCGGTGATCCTCCGGTGCACGGCCCGTCGCAGGGAAGCCTGTGGCCGCTCCCCCCGGGCTCAGGCGTCGGTCTCGTCCTCAGCCGAGTCGCCCTCCAGCAGGCCCTTCTGCAGCACCCGGCCCTCGCCGGGAGCCAACGTGCCGAGAATGCGCTCCAGGTCGTCCATGGAGGCGAACTCGACGGTGATCTTGCCCTTCTTCTGCCCCAGGTCGACCTTGACCCGAGTCTCGAAGCGGTCGGACAGGCGCGTCGCGAGGTCGGACAGGGCGGGAGAGAGCCTGGCTCCGGCACGGGGACCCTTGGAGCGCGGCGACGACTGCGGCCGCGACCCCATGAGCGTCACGATCTCCTCGACGGCCCGCACCGAGAGTCCCTCGGCCACGATCCGGTGGGCGAGCCGGTCCTGCTCCTCGGAGTCCTCGACCGAGAGCAGCGCCCGCGCATGCCCGGCGGACAGCACTCCGGCAGCGACCCGTCGCTGCACCGCCGGCGACAGCTTCAGCAACCGCAGGGTGTTGGAGACCTGCGGGCGAGAACGGCCGATACGGTCCGCCAGCTGGTCATGGGTGCAGTTGAAGTCCCTCAGCAGCTGGTCGTAGGCGGCTGCCTCTTCCAGCGGGTTGAGCTGGGCCCGGTGGAGGTTCTCCAGCAGGGCGTCCAGCAGGAGCTTCTCGTCGTCCGTGGCCCGCACGATCGCCGGGATGGCGTCGAGCCCTGCCTTGCGACAGGCCCGCCAACGCCGCTCGCCCATGATCAGCTCGTAGCGCTCGGCGCCGGTCTGCCGGACGACCACCGGCTGGAGCAGCCCGACCTCCTTGATGGAGGTGACCAACTCGGCCAGCGCCTCGTCGTCGAAGACCTCACGCGGCTGCCGCGGGTTCGGCGTGATGAAGTCCAGCGGGATTTCCGCGAAATGGGCGCCCATCGGTGGCGGTGGCAACATGGCCACCTTCGCCGCGGCCACTCCACGGTCGGACGTCAGGACCGGGCCGGGGCTTCCCGCCGGGCCTGGCACAGGGGTCCTCTCCGTCGGAGCGGCCGGGATCAAGGCTCCGAGACCCCGACCCAGCCCAGGCCTCCGTCGCTCGCTCACTGGATCCCCTCCACCATGCTCGGGTCGCTCTGTGCACCGATGTGGGCGTGCGTGGCGTCATAGCTGACGCCGACACCCTTCAATGCGATTTCTCGTGCCGCCTCAAGGTAGGAGAGGGCACCGCTCGATCCTGGATCGTAGGTCAGCACCGTCTGCCCGTAGCTGGGGGCCTCCGAGATACGGACGGATCGAGGGATGCTCGTCCGCAGCACCTCGTCACCGAAGTGGCTGCGCACCTCGTCCGCGACCTGGGACGCGAGACGCGTCCGGCCGTCGTACATGGTGAGCAGGATGGTCGACACGTGCAGCGTGGGGTTCAGGTGGCCCCGCACCAGGTCGACGTTGCGCAGCAGCTGCCCGAGGCCCTCCAGCGCGTAGTACTCGCACTGGATCGGGATGAGCACCTCCTGACCGGCGACCAGGGCATTGACCGTCAGCAGGCCGAGCGAGGGAGGGCAGTCGATGAGGATGTAGTCCAGCGGCTGCTCGTAGGCCTGGATCGCCCGTTCCAGACGGCTCTCCCGGGCCACCAAGGACACCAGCTCGATCTCCGCACCGGCGAGATCGATCGTGGCGGGGGCGCAGAAGAGGCCTTCGACATCAGGAACGGGCTGGACCACCTCTGCCAGAGGCTTGCTCTCCACGAGCACGTCGTAGATGGACGGCACCTCGGCGTGGTGATCGATGCCCAGCGCGGTGGAGGCGTTTCCCTGCGGATCGAGGTCGATCACCAGAACCCGGCCGCCGTGCAGAGCCAGCGAAGCAGCGAGGTTGACGGTCGTCGTCGTCTTCCCGACGCCGCCCTTCTGGTTGGCGACCACGATGACACGCGTCTGATCGGGGCGCGGCAGGCCCTCTCCGGCGCGGCCTAGCGCCTCGACCGCCAGTTGGGCAGCGCGACCGATGGGAGTGTCGTCCATCGGGGGCGGTGTTTCACGTGAAACATTCTCCCCCATCGACTCGGTACGGGGGCCGGGGACCGGATCGGTCATCGGTCCCGCGATGTTGGCGTCGGACCGCAAGGATTCACTCTCCTCGACTTCAGGCTCGCAATGAACAGAGCCTCCCATGCCATCGGGGTCGCGAACCAGTGAGGCCTGACGTTCTGTGGAGAAATCCACCTCTGTGGACAACTCCGTTCCCTCTCCGAGTGAACCGAGAGGCTTGCGGTCGCGGGGTTGGGCCGCGGCGCGGCCACGGTTGATGATGCCGTGCAGCAGTGAGCGACGTTTCACGTGAAACACGATGACAATAATTCGCCCGTTATGTGAGCGACACTCCGCCGCACGTCTCCCAGCAGGGTCCCTGCGGCGGAGTGAGAGGCAACGCAGAGCCCAAAGGAGGGCTCACCGCCTCCGGCGCGCTCGTCCTGTCCGCGCCGCCTTCGCACGCTTCGCCGCGAAACGCACGCCGCCGGGGCTCTCGCCGACCTCCACCCGGACCACGGTGGACAGCGGATCCACGACACCCTCACCCACATGCAGGATGGACGTCTCCGCCGCGCCGAGCTTGCTCAGCGCGGTGCCCGCACTCTTCAGCTCCTCCTCAGCCGTGTCCCCCTTGAGGGCGAGCATCTCCCCGTAAGGGCGCAGCAGCGGAATACCCCAGGTCGCCAGGCGGTCCAGCGGAGCCACCGCCCTGGCGGTCACCACATGGACAGGCGGGAGCTTGCCCATCACCTCTTCGGCCCGCCCCCGGACGACGGTGACATGGTCGAGTCCCAGCATCTCGACGACCTCGGTGAGGAAGTTGGTGCGCCGCAGCAACGGCTCCAGCAGCGTGATCTTCAGGTCCTCCCGGACCAGAGCGAGCGGGATGCCCGGCAGGCCGGCGCCGGAACCGACATCGCACACGGTCACCCCTTCGGGGACGACCTCGGAGAGCACCGCACAGTTCAGCAGGTGGCGCTCCCACAGGCGGGGCACCTCCCGCGGACCGATGAGCCCTCGCTGCACACCTGCTTCAGCCAGCAGCTCGGCGTACCGGACCGCATCCGCGAAGCGATCACCGAATACGTCTCGTGCCTGCTCGGGCGCAGGGGGGAGCTCCGCTGCCTCCGTCACGGGGGACCGTCCTTCCGTACCGCATCAGCGCGATCAGCGCCGACCACCAGAACTACCAGGCTGACAAAGTTCGGCCCCGCCTGCGGGCAGACGGGGCCGGTGGAACGTGGGACCGCTCAGGCAGGGAGTACGACGACGAAGCGCTGCGGCTCCTCGCCCTCGGACTCGCTGCGCAGCCCCGCGGCCTTGACCGCGTCGTGCACGACCTTGCGCTCGAACGGGCTCATCGGCTTCAGCTTCACGGGCTCGCCGCTGCTCTTTGCCTCCGCCGCGGCCTTCGCGCCCAGCTCGGACAGCTCGGTGCGCTTCTGGGCACGGTAGCCCGCGATGTCCAGCATCAGGCGGCTGCGGTCACCGGTCTCCCGGTGCACGGCCAGACGCGTCAGCTCCTGCAGCGCCTCCAGCACCTCACCGTCCCGGCCGACCAGCTTCTGCAGGTCCCGGCTGCCGGCCTCGCTGATGATCGAGACAGAGGCGCGGTCGGCCTCGACGTCCATGTCGATGTCGCCGTCGAGGTCGGTGATGTCCAGCAGACCCTCGAGGTAGTCCGCCGCGATCTCGCCCTCCTGCTCCAGGCGGGTCAGGGCGTCTGCACCCTCGACAGCGGCGGAGGTGGTGCCTTCCGTCACGGGATGGGCTCCTTCTTACTTCTTGGACGGGGACTTGGGCCGCTGCGGGCCCTTGCGCTGGCCGGACTGGGCCTTGCTGCGGCTGCCGTTGCCCGGCTTGGAGTCGGGCTTCTTGGCAGCGGCGGGCGGGGTGTCCCGCGGCGCGCCGGTCTTCGTCTCGGCCTCGGGCTCGGACTTGGTCAGCGACGGAGGCTGCTCGATGTCACCGGCCCCTGCCGCCTTCGGGCTGCCCGACTGGCGCTGGGACTTGCTCTGCCGCTTGGGCTGCTGACGCCTGGCACCGGCGGCGGTCGTGGTGGTGACCGTGCCGTCCTCGGTCTGCACGACGGCGGCGCTCTCACCCTTGATCACCGTGCCGTCGGACTGGGCCGCCAGGCCGGCCTTGGTCAGACCGTTGATGAACTTGCGCTCGAACTCGTTGCGGTCACGGCCCTTGGCGACGATCGCCTTGACGATGGCCTTCTCACGCCGGTTGCGGGTCTTGCCGTGGTGCGTGACGTGCTTGTGCAGACGCTCCAGGTAGGAGGCCTGAGCCTTGGAACCCGGGGTCGGGTTGTTGTGGATGACGTACATCTGCTGGCCCATGGTCCACACGTTGGTGGTCAGCCAGTAGACGAGGACACCGACCGGGAAGTTGATGCCGAAGACGGCGAACATGACCGGGAAGACGTACATCAGCATCTTCTGCTGCTGCATGAACGGCGTCTTCACCGTGGTGTCGACGTTCTTGGTCATCAGCTGGCGCTGCGTGTAGAACTGCGACGCCGACATCAGGACGATCATGACCGCGGTGACGACACGGACATCGGTCAGGGAGGCACCGAGCTGGGCGACCTTGTCGGCGCTGTCCGTGAACTTCGCGGCCAGCGGGGCACCGACGATGTGGGCATGACGGGCGCTGGCCAGCAGCGGCTCGTTGATCACACCGATCGTCTTGCCGGTCGCGATCGCGCTCAGTACGTGGTACAGGGCGAAGAAGAACGGGGACTGCGCCAGGATGGGAAGGCACGAGGAGAGCGGGTTGGTACCCGACTCCTTGTACAGCTTCATCATCTCTTCGGACTGACGCTGCTTGTCGTTCTTGTAGCGCTCCTGGATCTTCTTCATCTCCGGCTGGAGCGTCTGCATCGCGCGGGTCGCCTTGATCTGCTTCACGAAGAGCGGGATCAGGCAGATGCGGATCAGAACCACCAGGGACACGATGGACAGGCCCCAGGCCCAGCCGGTGTCAGCCCCGAAGATCGCCCCGTAAACCTTGTGGAACTGGACGATGACCCAGGAGACGGGCCAGGTGATGAAACTGAAGAAGCTGGCAATCGTGTCCACTAATCATGCTCCTTGGGCATGGGACGAGGTCTCTGCGACCGGGCCCGGCGGGAAGTCCCCGTCGGTGGCCGGCTCCGCGGCGGAGGGCCCGCCCTTGCGCGTACGCCAGGCGTCACGCAGCATTTCGTGCCACCGCGGACGCTTGCGCGGAGGAACGTGGTCCACACCACCCAGCGACCACGGGTTGCACCGCAGGATGCGCCAGGCGGTGAGCGCCGTTCCCTTGACCGCACCGTGCCGGTCGATGGCCGTGAAGCCGTAGTGGGAGCACGACGGGTAGTACTTGCACACCGGCCCGAGCAACGGGCTGATGGTCCACTGGTACAGCTTGATCAGGGCCAGCAGTGGGTACTTCATCGCGTGCCCCCTCCCAGCAGTCGTTGAAGGGCGGCATCCAGGTCTCGGGCCAGCTGTGCGTGATCGGCCTCGCCCGCTCCTGGTAGCGCTCGTACGACTACCAGGCTACCGGGGGGCAGGAGTGCGACCCGGTCGCGCATCAGATGGCGAAGTCTGCGCTTCACCGCGTTGCGTACGACCGCGCCACCCACTGCCTTGCTCACGACGAAACCCGCACGCGTAGGGGAAGCGCTCTCCCCAGGCGCGTGCGGGTCCGTGGCACCGCTACGAAGATGGACGACGAGAAGCGGGCGTCCGGCCCGGCGCCCTCGTCGTACCGCGGTCGCGAAGTCCTCGCGCCGCCTCAGCCGGTTCTCGGTGGGCAGCACGATGTCATGACCTGACCGGGATCAGGCGGACAGACGGGCGCGACCCTTGCTACGGCGGGACGCGAGAATCGCGCGGCCGGCACGGGTGCGCATACGCAGCCGGAAGCCGTGGGTCTTCGCGCGACGACGGTTGTTCGGCTGGAAGGTGCGCTTGCTCACTCGGGGGCTCCAGAAAGATTCGGTAGTGGCGGGGTGCCGTCCTGGCTGTCACCGTGCGCCCACGATTAGCTCGCAGTCACGCCGTGTGCACCGCTTACCGATCACCTTGACGCGATCTGTGCCCTTCGGAGGCAGGCGGCAGCAGCCATCGACAACTCGACCTGGTTACGGTACGCGCGGCTAGGCCATCCGGTCAAACCGCGCGGCCCCGGGCCGAGCTTGTCCACAGCCTGGGGACAACAACTTGAACGGTACCCGCCGCGCTGACTACCGTGGGCGGACTCCCATTCGTTCCCTTGTCCCCCGTTTACATCCCGACCCGTCCCGAACCACACGTTCGTGGGACCCGTGAGAGAGCGTGCCCTGTGGCTGACGTACCTGCCGATCTTGCCGCAGTGTGGCCACGCGTACTGGAACAGCTCCTCGGAGAGGAACGCGGCCAGGGCGTCGAGACGAAGGACGAGCACTGGATCCGCCGCTGCCAGCCGCTCGCGCTGGTCGCGGACACGGCACTGCTCGCGGTACCGAACGAGTTCGCGAAGAACGTGCTCGAAGGCCGCCTCGCCCCGGTCGTGAGCGAGACGCTGAGCCGCGAGTGCGGACGCCCGATCCGCATCGCCATCACCGTCGACAGCTCCGTCGGCGAGACCCAGCCCTCCACGCCGCCGGCTCCCCAGTCCCGCTACGAGGAACAGGAACTGCCCACCGGCCAGGGCGGCTACGAGCCCTACGGACGGCACCGGGCCGAGCCCCACCGCACCGACCGGCCCGACCGCACCGACCCCCACCGCGCGGACCGCACCGGCCGGCCCGACCGTCCCGGACGCGCCGACCAGCACCCGGGCGGCTCCGGCGACCAGCACCCGCCCTCGCGCACCGGCGGCCCCCAGCCGGGCGACGGCACGGACCAACTGCCGACCGCCCGCCCCGCCTACCCCGCGGAGTACGGCGACCGCCAGCGCCCCGAACCCGGCGCCTGGCCGCGCCCGGCCCAGGACGACTACGGCTGGCAGCAGCAGCGGCTCGGCTTCCCCGAGCGCGACCCCTACGCCTCACCCGCCCAGGAGCCGTACGCCCCCCGCGACCAGTACCGCCCGCAGGACACCTACGGCACCCAGGACGGCTACGGGTCCCAGGACTCGTACGGCTCCTCGAACGACTCCTGCACCGGCCCGCACGAGCCCTACCCCCCGGCGCAGGACTACCGCCCGCGGCCGATGGAGCGCCCCTCCTACGACCAGTCGCGCCCCGACTACGACTCCGGGCGCCCCGACTACGACCAGCGCGACTACGAGCAGCGCGACCCCGGCCGCCGGGAACTGCCCGAGCCGCCGGCCGGTGCCGGACCCGCGCACCGCGGCGGACCGGCGGCCCCCCCTCCCTCCGGAGCCGGCGGTTCCGGCTCCTCGGCCGACCGGCCGGCGCAGGGCCACGGACCGGGGGAGCCGACCGCACGGCTGAACCCGAAGTACCTCTTCGACACGTTCGTCATCGGCGCGTCCAACCGCTTCGCGCACGCCGCCGCGGTCGCCGTCGCCGAAGCCCCGGCCAAGGCCTACAACCCGCTGTTCATCTACGGCGAGTCGGGCCTGGGCAAGACCCACCTGCTGCACGCGATCGGGCACTACGCGCGCAGCCTCTACCCGGGCACCCGCGTGCGCTACGTCAGCTCGGAGGAGTTCACCAACGAGTTCATCAACTCCATCCGCGACGGCAAGGGCGACAGCTTCCGCAAGCGCTACCGCGAGATGGACATCCTGCTCGTCGACGACATCCAGTTCCTGGCGGACAAGGAGTCGACGCAGGAGGAGTTCTTCCACACCTTCAACACGCTCCACAACGCCAACAAGCAGATCGTGCTCTCCTCGGACCGGCCGCCCAAGCAGCTGGTGACCCTGGAGGACCGGCTGCGCAACCGCTTCGAGTGGGGACTGATCACCGACGTCCAGCCGCCCGAGCTGGAGACACGCATCGCGATCCTGCGCAAGAAGGCGGTCCAGGAGCAGCTGAACGCCCCGCCGGAGGTGCTGGAGTTCATCGCCTCCCGGATCTCGCGCAACATCCGCGAGCTGGAGGGCGCGCTGATCCGCGTCACGGCGTTCGCCTCCCTCAACCGGCAACCGGTGGACCTGGGCCTGACGGAGATCGTCCTCAAGGACCTCATCCCCGGCGGCGAGGACAGCGCGCCCGAGATCACGGCGACCGCCATCATGGCGGCCACCGCCGACTACTTCGGGCTGACGGTCGAGGACCTGTGCGGCACCTCCCGCGGGCGCGCGCTGGTCACCGCACGGCAGATCGCCATGTACCTGTGCCGTGAGCTGACGGACCTGTCGCTGCCGAAGATCGGCGCGCAGTTCGGCGGCCGCGACCACACGACGGTCATGCACGCCGACCGCAAGATCCGCGCCCTGATGGCCGAGCGGCGCTCCATCTACAACCAGGTCACCGAGCTGACCAACCGCATCAAGAACGGCTGAGCAGAGCTCGTACGACACCTGGGTGGGGCGCCTTCCGGAACACCGTCTCCGGAAGGCGCCCCACTGCTGTGCCCGGAAACGCCCGGCCTGCTGTGTCTGGGGCCACCGTGCGTCGGCCTGCTGTGTCTGGTGGCCACCGTGCGTCGGCCGTAGGCACCGGAAGGTGACAGCGAAGGGCCTCAGCGGGCTCGGCACGAGCGGCAGCGGCCCCGGGCCGGCCTTCCCCGCCTGTGCACTGAGGCGCCCTGGCGCGGGTCCAGTGTTCGATTAGCTGGGTGGTTACGGGCTCTCTCCACAGATCCGTGAACTTTCTTCCGTCCACATCCTGGGGACCGCCGAGTTGTCCCGAACGGCATCCACAGCCCCCCGCCCCAAAACCCGTCCCCCCAGCTCAGGGGGGTGTGGAACGGTGGATGAAAGATTTCCACAACCTGTGGACGAAGCCGGGGTCCACAGCCTGTGCATGAAGTTGTCCACGGGCAACCCACAGGCTGCGGTCAGTTGTCCCCAATGATCGGTGGCTTCTCCACATGGTTGTCCACTGTTCGGCAACCCGACGCACCCGGTCACCGCGTCGAGTGAAAGCCGTCACACCAAGCTGCCAGATTGGGGTGTGGGCAACTTGGGTAAACCTGGGGATGCAGCTGGGGAGAACTCACCTCGTCCTGTGGGCGGTGTGTGCAGAACTTTCTGTTCTCCACAGATCCCCGGAGTTGTCCACTGGTGTCACCCACAGGGTCCGTGGACAAAATTTCCGCGCTGAGCTGGGGAAACGTGGTTATCCACCGTATCCACAGCCCCTACTACTACTCCCAACCAGTAAGAGTGCGGAATTCGTTTCGAAGCGGGACCTGTGCACAACTCGCCCCTTCGAGCCCGGCCGCCCCTCGGAGCGACTTGACCCCGACGGGCACCTACTGTCAGTGGCGTGCGTCAGACTGGTCCCCGGTGCTCTTCCCGTCGCAGCGGGTGGTGACACCGAGCCGGAGGACTCAGTAGCAATCAGCAGGAGGCGGCTTACGGTGAAGATCCGGGTGGAACGCGACGTACTCGCGGAGGCAGTGGCGTGGGCGGCACGCAGCCTCCCGGCCCGTCCGCCGGCGCCTGTTCTCGCCGGCCTGCTGCTGAAGGCGGAGGACGGCCAGCTGAGCCTGTCCAGCTTCGACTACGAGGTCTCCGCCCGCGTGTCGGTGGACGCCGAGGTCGAGGAGGAGGGCACCGTCCTGGTCTCCGGCCGGCTGCTCGCCGACATCTCCCGTGCCCTGCCCAACCGGCCGGTGGAGATTTCCACAGACGGTGTACGGGCGACGGTTGTCTGCGGCTCCTCGCGCTTCACCCTCCACACCCTGCCTGTGGAGGAGTACCCGGCGCTCCCGCAGATGCCGAACGCCACGGGCACCGTCCCCGGCGAGGTCTTCGCCTCCGCCGTGCAGCAGGTCGCCATCGCCGCCGGCCGCGACGACACGCTGCCCGTCCTCACCGGTGTGCGCATCGAGATCGAGGGCGACACGGTGACGCTGGCCTCCACCGACCGCTACCGCTTCGCGGTCCGCGAGTTCCTGTGGAAGCCGGAGAACCCGGACGTCTCCGCGGTCGCCCTGGTCCCCGCCAAGACGCTCCAGGACACCGCCAAGGCTCTGACCAGCGGCGACAGCGTCATCCTCGCGCTCTCCGGCTCCGGAGCGGGTGAGGGCCTGATCGGCTTCGAGGGAGCGGGCCGCCGTACCACCACCCGCCTGCTCGAAGGCGACCTGCCGAAGTACCGCACGCTGTTCCCGACCGAGTTCAACAGCGTCGCCGTCATCGAGACCGCCCCCTTCGTCGAGGCCGTCAAGCGCGTGGCGCTGGTCGCCGAGCGCAACACCCCGGTCCGTCTCAGCTTCGAGCAGGGTGTGCTCATCCTGGAGGCGGGCTCCAGTGACGACGCACAGGCTGTGGAACGGGTGGACGCCCAGCTCGAAGGCGACGACATCTCCATCGCCTTCAACCCGACCTTCCTGCTGGACGGTCTGAGCGCGATCGACTCCCCGGTGGCGCAGCTGTCGTTCACGACGTCGACCAAGCCCGCCCTGCTCAGCGGCAAGCCGGCCGTGGACGCCGAGGCGGACGAGGCCTACAAGTACCTGATCATGCCGGTGCGTCTGAGCGGCTGAGCCGGAACCGGTCCCGGCCGACGGCGGGCGTACGCATGAGCGCGTATGCCCACGGATGTGCGGGAAGGTCCGGGTCTAGGCTCGGACACCGGTACGAAAGTGCCCCCACATCACGTCGGACACCTAAGGACACAACTGATGGAGCTCGGTCTCGTCGGCCTCGGCAAGATGGGCGGCAACATGCGCGAGCGGATACGCCGCGCAGGCCACACCGTCATCGGATACGACCGCAACCCCGACCTCGCGGACGTCCACAGCCTCTCTGAGCTTGTGGACAAGTTGTCGGGCCCCCGCGTGGTCTGGGTGATGGTCCCGGCCGGCGCCCCGACCCAGTCGACCGTCGACGAGCTGGCCGAGCTGCTGGAGCCCGGAGACGTGGTCGTGGACGGCGGCAACTCCCGCTGGACCGACGACGAGAAGCACGCGCGGGAGCTGGCGGCCAAGGGCATCGGTTTCGTCGACTGCGGTGTCTCCGGCGGTGTGTGGGGCCTGGAGAACGGCTACGCGCTGATGTACGGCGGCGACGCGGAGCACGTCGCCAGGGTGCAGCCGGTCTTCGACGCGCTCAAGCCGGAGGGCGACTTCGGCTCGGTGCACGCGGGCAAGGTCGGTGCGGGCCACTTCGCGAAGATGGTCCACAACGGCATCGAGTACGCGATGATGCAGGCGTACGCGGAGGGCTGGGAACTCCTGGAGAAGGTCGACTCGGTGGACAACGTCCGCGAGGTCTTCCGCTCCTGGCAGGAGGGCACCGTCATCCGCTCCTGGCTGCTCGACCTCGCGGTCAACGCGCTGGACGACGACGAGCACCTGGAGCAGCTGCGCGGCTTCGCACAGGACTCCGGTGAGGGCCGGTGGACCGTCGAGGCGGCCATCGACAACGCCGTGCCGCTGCCCGCGATCACGGCCTCGCTGTTCGCGCGGTTCGCCTCCCGCCAGGAGGACTCGCCGCAGATGAAGATGATCGCCGCGCTGCGCAACCAGTTCGGCGGTCACGCCGTGGAGAAGAAGTAGTCCACAGGGCGCAGCCGTCCGCCGGGCGCCGGTCCGCAGGACGGTGAACCACAGGTGGGCCCACAACTGGTCCACAGGGCACGTACACCGGACACCGGACGGTTCCGCACGACACGGGACTGCTCGGCGGTCCACCCGCTGGAGGAGGCCGGCGAACGACCATGCACGTCACGCATCTGTCGCTGGCCGACTTCCGCTCGTACGCCCGGGCCGAGGTGCCGCTCGACCCGGGCGTCACCGCGTTCGTCGGCCCCAACGGCCAGGGCAAGACCAACCTGGTCGAGGCGGTCGGCTACCTGGCCACGCTCGCAAGCCACCGGGTCGCCTCGGACGCCCCGCTGGTCCGCATGGGTGCCGAGCGGGCGGTGATCCGGGCGCAGGTGCGGCAGGGCGAGCGGCAGCAGCTGGTCGAGCTGGAGCTGAACCCGGGCCGTGCCAACCGGGCCCGTATCAACCGGTCCTCGCAGGTCAGACCGCGTGATGTGCTCGGCATCGTCCGGACGGTGCTGTTCGCGCCGGAGGATCTCGCCCTGGTCAAGGGCGACCCGGGCGAGCGTCGCCGCTTCCTCGACGAGCTGATCACCGCCCGTTCTCCGCGTATGGCCGGTGTCCGCTCCGACTACGAGCGAGTCCTCAAGCAGCGCAATACGCTCCTGAAGTCCGCGGCGCTCGCGCGGCGGCACGGCGGGCGCTCCATGGATCTGTCCACGCTGGACGTGTGGGATCAGCACCTCGCGCGCGCGGGTGCGGAACTGCTGGCCCAGCGTCTGGACCTGATCACCATGCTGCAGCCGCTCGCGGACAAGGCGTACGAGCAGCTGGCGCCCGGCGGCGGGCCGGTGGCCCTGGAGTACAAGCCGTCGGCGCCCGGTGAGGCGCACACGCGCGAGGACCTGTACGCGCAGCTCATCGCCGCGCTCGCCGATGCCCGCAAGCAGGAGATCGAACGCGGTGTCACCTTGGTGGGCCCCCACAGGGACGACCTGGTGCTGAAGCTGGGGCGGCTGCCCGCCAAGGGGTACGCCTCGCACGGCGAGTCCTGGTCCTACGCCCTCGCGTTGCGCCTGGCCTCGTACGACCTGCTGCGGGCGGAGGGCAATGAGCCGGTGCTGGTCCTGGACGACGTCTTCGCCGAGTTGGACGCCCGGCGCCGGGAGCGGCTGGCCGAGCTGGTCGCGCCTGGTGAGCAGGTCCTGGTCACGGCGGCGGTCGACGACGATGTGCCGCACGTGTTGTCGGGGGCCCGGTTCGCCGTGTCGGGCGGGGCGGTGGAGCGCGTATGAGCGCCGGGAACGAGCCGGTGGCCGGGAAGGCGCCGGAGGCGGACCGGCAGGGTCCCGAGCCCTCGGGTGTCGACCTGGCGCGGGTGGCGTTGCGCGCGGCCAAGGAGGCGGCGCGCGCGCGGGGTGAGGCGGCGCAGCAGAAGAAACAGATCCGGCGCGGTGGGCTGCGTTCCGGTGCGCGTGGCGACGGTCGCGACCCGATGGCGCTGGGTGCGGCCATCAACCGGCTGATCACCGAGCGCGGGTGGGAGGCTCCGGCCGCGGTCGGCGGTGTGATGGGGCGCTGGCCGCAGATCGTGGGGGCGGACGTGGCCAAGCACTGTGTGCCGGAGAGGTACGACGAGGACGAGCGGGTGCTGGCGGTGCGCTGTGATTCGACGGCGTGGGCGACGAACCTGCGGCTGCTCGCGCCGACGCTGGTCGCGCGCCTCAACGAGGACCTGGGGCACGGCGCGGTCCGGTTGATCAAGGTGCACGGTCCCGGGGGCGGTGCCCGCCGGTACGGTCCGTTGCGCGCGCCCGGGAGTACGGGGCCCGGCGACACCTACGGATGACGGAAGGCGCCGCGCCTTCGGGTGCCGGGTCGCGGCCCGGCCGGTGGCCGGTGGCGCCGTGCGACACGCGGTGGACCGCTGCCCGCGGGGGGTGACAGAGATCACATCGAGTGGTAGCGGAGGGTGCTGCGCGGGTGTCGCCGAGGGCTCCCTCACACATCCGCACGCGCTTGCGAATCCCGACCTGACCCCGGAGTAGCGAAGGGTTGACGCCCGGAAGCGCTGAGTGCCGCTGTGAGCCTCTTGGAGCCCCCTTCCGTATATCGGGACCCGGCCAAGACCGGTTCAGGGCGCCACATGCGGACTCAGGTACCGGCAAACCCCCATCACTGTCGGCGCTACCGGTAGACTGGAAGACAATCCCGCCCCGAACGTGGGGACCGTCCGGGAAAAGCTGAGCAACGCTGATCAAGGCTTACCAACGCAACATGCCGCAGCCGCTCCGGCAACCCTCCCCGGAGGGGGCACCCCCAGGAGCCCGGCTCGTGCTGTGCCAGAAAGGGCGCTTCGTGGCCGATTCCGGCAACCCCAACGAGAACATCCCGTCCACCGACACCGGCGCCGATGAGCCGGTGGCCTCTCCGAGCGGTGAGGCCACGGCCTCGTACGACGCCAGCGCCATCACCGTCCTCGAGGGTCTGGACGCGGTCCGCAAGCGCCCCGGTATGTACATCGGCTCCACCGGTGAGCGCGGTCTGCACCACCTTGTGTACGAGGTCGTCGACAACTCCGTCGACGAGGCACTGGCCGGGCACGCGGACACGATCGACGTGACGATCCTGGCCGACGGCGGGGTCCGCGTCGTCGACAACGGCCGTGGCATCCCGGTGGGCATCGTCGCCTCCGAGGGCAAGCCGGCCGTGGAGGTCGTGCTCACCGTGCTGCACGCGGGCGGCAAGTTCGGCGGCGGCGGCTACGCGGTCTCCGGCGGTCTGCACGGCGTCGGCGTGTCCGTGGTGAACGCCCTGTCCTCCAAGGTCTCCGTAGAGATCAGGACCGACGGCCACCGCTGGACGCAGGACTACAAGCTGGGCGTGCCCACCGCCCCCCTGGCCAAGCACGAGGCGACGGAGGAGACGGGCACCTCGGTCACCTTCTGGGCCGACCCGGACATCTTCGAGACCACCGAGTACTCCTTCGAGACGCTTTCGCGGCGCTTCCAGGAGATGGCGTTCCTCAACAAGGGTCTGACCATCCGGCTGACCGACGAGCGTGAGTCGGCGAAGGCCACCAGCGGCGCGGACGAGGCGGGCGCCGACCAGAAGGACGAGGTCAAGACCGTCACGTACCACTACGAGGGCGGCATCGTCGACTTCGTGAAGTACCTCAACTCCCGCAAGGGAGAGGTGGTGCACCCCACGATCATCGACCTGGAGGCCGAGGACAAGGACAAGAGCCTGTCCCTCGAGGTCGCCATGCAGTGGAACGGCGGCTACAGCGAGGGTGTGTACTCCTTCGCGAACATCATCCACACGCATGAGGGCGGTACGCACGAGGAGGGCTTCCGTGCGGCCCTGACCAGCCTGATCAACAAGTACGCGCGCGACAAGAAGCTGCTGCGCGACAAGGACGACAACCTCACGGGCGACGACATCCGCGAGGGTCTGACCGCGATCATCTCGGTCAAGCTGAGCGAGCCGCAGTTCGAAGGCCAGACCAAGACCAAGCTGGGCAACACCGAGGCGAAGACCTTCGTCCAGCGGGCCGTCTACGAACACCTGAACGACTGGCTGGACCGCAACCCGGTCGAGGCGGCGGACATCATCCGCAAGGGCATCCAGGCGGCCACCGCCCGTGTGGCGGCCCGCAAGGCCCGTGACCTCACCCGCCGCAAGGGGCTGCTGGAGTCCGCTTCCCTGCCGGGCAAGCTCTCCGACTGCCAGTCGAACGACCCCACCAAGTGCGAGATCTTCATCGTCGAGGGCGACTCCGCCGGCGGTTCGGCCAAGTCCGGCCGCAATCCGGAGTACCAGGCGATCCTCCCGATCCGCGGCAAGATCCTCAACGTCGAGAAGGCGCGGATCGACAAGATCCTGCAGAACCAGGAGATCCAGGCGCTGATCTCCGCCTTCGGCACGGGTGTGCACGAGGACTTCGACATCGACAAGCTCCGCTATCACAAGATCATCCTGATGGCGGACGCCGACGTCGACGGTCAGCACATCAGCACCCTGCTGCTGACCTTCCTGTTCCGCTTCATGCGGCCGCTGGTCGAGGCCGGGCACGTGTACCTGTCCCGTCCCCCGCTCTACAAGCTCAAGTGGGGCCGGGACGACATCGAGTACGCGTACTCCGACCGCGAGCGCGACGCGCTGATCGAGATGGGCCGGCAGCGCGGCAAGCGCGTGCGCGAGGACTCGATCCAGCGCTTCAAGGGTCTCGGCGAGATGAACGCCGAAGAGCTGCGCGTGACCACGATGGACCAGGAGCACCGGGTCCTCGGCCAGGTCACCCTCGACGACGCCGCCCAGGCCGACGACCTGTTCTCGGTCCTGATGGGCGAGGACGTCGAGGCCCGCCGCCAGTTCATCCAGCGCAACGCCAAGGACGTCCGCTTCCTCGACATCTGAGTCGGTCTCAGCTGACCGCACCAGGAAGGATCCCCACCAGCAATGGCCGACGAGAACACCCCCGTCACCCCTGAAGAGGGCGGCGAACTCGCGATGCGTGTCGAGCCCGTCGGGCTCGAGACGGAGATGCAGCGTTCCTACCTCGACTACGCGATGTCCGTCATCGTCTCGCGTGCGCTGCCCGACGTCCGGGACGGCCTCAAGCCCGTCCACCGCCGCGTCCTGTACGCCATGTACGACGGCGGCTACCGCCCCGAGCGCGGCTTCTACAAGTGCGCCCGCGTCGTCGGCGACGTCATGGGCAACTACCACCCGCACGGTGACTCCTCGATCTACGACGCCCTGGTGCGCCTCGCCCAGCCGTGGTCGATGCGGATGCCGCTGGTGGACTCCAACGGCAACTTCGGCTCGCCGGGCAACGACCCGGCCGCGGCCATGCGGTACACCGAGTGCAAGATGGCGCCGCTGTCGATGGAGATGGTCCGCGACATCGACGAGGAGACCGTCGACTTCACGGACAACTACGACGGCCGCTCCCAGGAGCCGACCGTCCTGCCCGCCCGCTTCCCGAACCTGCTGATCAACGGCTCGGCCGGCATCGCGGTCGGCATGGCGACCAACATCCCGCCGCACAACCTGCGCGAGGTCGCCGCCGGCGCCCAGTGGTTCCTCGAGAACCCGGAGGTCTCGCACGAGGAGCTGCTGGACGCGCTCATCGAGCGCATCAAGGGCCCGGACTTCCCCACCGGCGCGCTGGTCGTCGGCCGCAAGGGCATCGAGGAGGCGTACCGCACCGGTCGCGGCTCCATCACCATGCGCGCGGTGGTCGAGGTCGAGGAGATCCAGAACCGCCAGTGCCTGGTGGTCACCGAGCTGCCGTACCAGGTCAACCCGGACAACCTCGCGCAGAAGATCGCCGACCTGGTCAAGGACGGCAAGATCGGCGGCATCGCCGACGTCCGCGACGAGACGTCCTCCCGCACCGGCCAGCGCCTGGTCATCGTCCTCAAGCGGGACGCGGTCGCCAAGGTCGTCCTGAACAACCTCTACAAGCACACCGACCTCCAGACCAACTTCGGCGCCAACATGCTGGCCCTGGTCGACGGCGTGCCGCGCACCCTCTCGCTGGACGCGTTCATCCGCCACTGGGTGACGCACCAGATCGAGGTCGTCGTGCGCCGGACCCGCTTCCGGCTGCGCAAGGCCGAGGAGCGCGCCCACATCCTGCGCGGCCTGCTGAAGGCCCTGGACGCCATCGACGAGGTCATCGCGCTGATCCGGCGCAGTGAGACCGTCGAGGTCGCCCGCGGCGGCCTGATGGGCCTGCTGGAGATCGACGAGATCCAGGCCAACGCCATCCTGGAGATGCAGCTGCGCCGGCTGGCCGCCCTGGAGCGCCAGAAGATCGTCCAGGAGCACGACGAGCTGCAGGCGAAGATCAACGAGTACAACGAGATCCTCGCCTCCCCGGTCCGCCAGCGCGGGATCGTCAGCGAGGAGCTGGCCGCGATCGTCGAGAAGTACGGCGACGACCGCAAGACCAAGCTGATCCCCTACGAGGGCGACATGTCCATCGAGGACCTGATCGCCGAGGAGGACATCGTCGTCACGGTCACCCGCGGCGGCTACATCAAGCGGACCAAGACCGACGACTACCGCGCCCAGAAGCGCGGCGGCAAGGGCGTGCGCGGGGCGAAGCTGAAGGAGGACGACATCGTCGACCACTTCTTCGTCTCCACCACGCACCACTGGCTGCTGTTCTTCACCAACAAGGGCCGCGTCTACCGCGCCAAGGCCTACGAGCTGCCGGACGCAGGCCGGGACGCGCGCGGCCAGCACGTGGCGAACCTGCTGGCCTTCCAGCCGGACGAGGCGATCGCCGAGATCCTCGCGATCCGCGACTACGAGGCCACCCCGTACCTGGTGCTGGCCACCAAGGGCGGTCTGGTCAAGAAGACGCCTCTGAAGGATTACGATTCGCCTCGCTCCGGCGGTGTCATCGCCATCAACCTGCGGGAGCGGGAGGACGGCAGCGACGACGAACTGATCGGCGCGGAACTCGTCTCGGCCGACGACGATCTGCTGCTGATCAGCAAGAAGGCGCAATCGATCAGGTTCACCGCCTCGGACGACACCCTGCGCCCCATGGGCCGCGCCACCTCGGGCGTGAAGGGCATGAGCTTCCGCGAGAGCGACGAACTGCTGTCGATGAATGTGGTGCGACCCGGTACGTTCGTGTTCACTGCCACCGACGGCGGGTACGCCAAGCGGACCCGGGTCGACGAGTACCGCGTCCAGGGCCGCGGCGGCCTCGGCATCAAGGCCGCCAAGATCGTGGAGGACCGCGGATCGCTCGTGGGCGCGCTGGTCGTCGAGGAGAGCGACGAGATCCTCGCGATCACGCTCTCGGGCGGAGTGATTCGCACGCGAGTCAGCGGGGTCAGGGAGACGGGCCGTGACACCATGGGCGTCCAACTGATCAACCTGGGCAAGCGCGATGCCGTCGTCGGTATCGCACGTAACGCCGAGGCGGGACGCGAGGCGGAGGAAGTCGACGGCGACGTGGCCGTGGACGAGACCGCCGAGGGTGTCGCGACCACCGGCACGGACGAGGGTGAGGCGCCCTCGGCCGAGTAGCACGAGGAGTGAGTCATCGTGAGCGGAGCCACGGGCGCCGGATCGTCCGGTACCTCCACTGGTACGGAATCGGGCGGCGGCCGTGGCTCCGCCGCGCGTGCGACGGACTCGCACACCACCAACCTCAACGCGATCAAGTCGTCCGCGACAGACTCGCACTCGCCCACGCACAGATCCCAGGGGGGAACGGTGACGGACACCCGAGGCCCGCAGACGCAGGGCCAGCCCGCGGCCGGCCGGCAGGCGGGCTCCCCGCTGCCCGGTGAGCGGCAGTCCCAGCAGCACACGGGCCCGTACCACCCGCCGCAGGCCTACCAGGCGTCCGCCGGGGACCGCTCCGGCACCGTGCGCCGGCCGCGCACGGGCGCCCGGACCACCCCGCGTACGCGCAAGGCGCGGCTGCGCGTGTCCAAGGCCGACCCGTGGTCGGTGATGAAGGTCAGCTTCCTGCTCTCCATCGCGCTGGGCATCTGCACCGTCGTGGCGTCCGCCGTGCTGTGGATGGTCATGAACGCGATGGGCGTCTTCTCGACGGTCGGCGGGACGATCTCGGAGGCGACCGGCTCCACCGAGTCGAACGGCTTCGACCTCCAGTCCTTCCTCTCCCTGCCGCACGTCCTGATGTTCGCGACGATCATCGCCGTCATCGACGTCGTCCTGGCGACGGCCCTGGCGACCCTCGGCGCGTTCATCTACAACCTCTCGGCGGGCTTCGTCGGCGGTATCGAGCTGACGCTGGCCGAGGACGAGTAGGACGTCCCGAGGACATGGGGGACGTCTCCCGGCGAGACGTCTGCCGGGAGGCCCGCAAGCGGTGTCAAACCTCCGCCGACGGCCTCCCGACAACCGATTTTGGGACTGCCCCCCTCGTGCGCTAATCTTCAGGAGTCAGCGCGCGGGACATACACCGCAGAGCGCGGCGGGGCTATAGCTCAGTTGGTTAGAGCGCATCCCTGATAAGGATGAGGCCACAGGTTCAAATCCTGTTAGCCCCACAGCAGCAGAACGAAGAGAGCGGGCGTCCCTGGCGGGGCGCCCGCTCTCTTTGCGTCGGGGTACTCGTGGGCCGCTTGCCCGCTTGCCCGCTTGCCCGCTTGCCCGCTTGCCCGCTTGCCCGCTCGTCTACGTCCGCACGTGCGCCGCTCGTCCACTCGGCTACGTCCGGTCGTCCCCGCGTACCGCAGGCCGCAGGCGCGGGAGCGCGCGGACGTCCTGCTGGAGGCGGTGGGGAGTGCTGCTGCCCTGCCGGGGTGCCGTATCCCTGGGGTGTGCGGGCCGGCGGGGGCCGTCGGCGGAGTGCTGGCTGCCCTGGGGGCACCTGTAGCCGGTCATGACCGTCATCCCGGTCACGTCGTCCTGCCGGTCCCGCCCCAGCCGGTTCGGTCGGTGCCGCGGAGGTCGGTGTCGGGCTGTCCGCGGGCATGGGAAGGCCCCGGTCGGCGGGCCGACCGGGACTCGGGGTCGCTGTTGGTGCAGTGGTGGTGCTGGGGTGCGGTGGTGTGTTTCGGTGGTGCAGTACGCGGTTCGCCGTTACGTCATGGGTCCTGATGGGGGCCCCGGGGGCGCCGGGGCGGCCCTGTCAGCGCTGGAGCGGGATGTTGGGGCGGGCTGGAGGTTCCGCGGGGTCGCACTCGGGATCGGTGGCGAGCGACGGGGCGTCTGCCGGTGGGCGGTGGCGGCAGCTCGGGGACTTTCCGTGCGCCTCGGCCCGGATCCGCTGTTTCATCGTGGGAGGCAGGGACCGGGTATGGGACCTGGACCTGGGCCAGGAAGCTGTCGTCTGGGCCGGCACCCTCGCGGTGCTGCTCTTGGGCGCCGTCTCGGGCTGCGGAGCCGCCGTGGCCGCCGTGGCGGTCGTGGTGACGAGTCCGAGCGCCGTGCAGAGCGCGAGGAAGGCGGTGACGATGGCTGTCCACAACTTCATGACCTTGTGCTGGTCCATGGCCCCTCACTTTCGGGTTGGGCGATTTGCGTACTTTGCTCATCATGTGTATGAGCGCCGCGAAGTGGTGGACCGACGCCCGTGGCGCGGGGATCTTCGGATGAACACCACTCGGATGGACGCATGAGCGGCGAAAAGCCGCGGAACCGACAGCGGAACGGCCGTGCATCACCGTTCGTGAGGGTGCGATCACCCTCCGATCGGCCTGGTCCGAGGGGTGTCTACTGCGTTCCCGTGCCGGACAGTTGAGGGCCGATGCAGGTCACCGATCGATATCGGTCGGTGTGTATAGTCGGGCGGCAGAGGTCCCCTACGTCAAGGAAAGACGAGGTCGCGCGGTGAAGAAGCTTCTCCTGGTCGCACTGGCCGCCATCGGCGGGCTCCTCGTGTACCGCCAGATCCAGGCGGATCGCGCCGAGCAGGATCTGTGGACGGAGGCGACCGACTCCGTGCCCACCGGTTCGTGAGCAGCGACATCCAGTACTGAACAGAGCAGACCCCGGCCGCCGTAGCGGTCGGGGTTTTGTGTGTGCGGGTGCGGCTCCCGCCCGGGTCACGTGTTGCGGGCCCGGGCTGTGTGGGATAGCCGCCGCTCCGGGAGGCGGGTGTTTCGGACGCTCGGGCCGAATGCGCGGACGGCGCAACGCCGGCCGCGGCAGGATGGCCGACGTCCGGAAGGCGGCGGCTGAAGCGAGGGAGGCGCGGGATGAGACGGCCCAGGACTGGACGGCGGGCTCCTGCGGAACGGCCCGGCGGCGTTCCCCGCGACGGCCACGAGTCCCGGGACCGGGTCGGCCGTCGAGATCCGGGCAGCGATCGGGACATGGGCGAGCCACGGGAGGCCCGGGCGTGGGGGCCCATCGGTCCGCGTACGGCTGTCCGCGCGCGGGTGTCGGCCGTGGCGGCGGCCCTGGGGCTCCTGGCCGTCCTCACCGCCGCGGCGGGGCCGAGCGCCGCGGCGGCCCAGGTGCCTGACCCGTACGCCGTCGCCGCCGGGACGCCGGACCCGTACGCCTTCGCCGAAGGCGCCCCGTCCGTCGCCGGAGCCGCGACCACCACGGACGCGGTACGGCTCGCCCCCGGCCGCACCTACCGCAGTTCCCTGCCGAGGAACGGGAGGCTGTACTACCGCCTCGACCTCGACGCCGCGTCCGCCGCCTACGTCTCCGCCACGGCCGTCCCCGGCCCCGGCACCACCGTCTCCGCCACGGACGGCCTCAGGGTCTCCGTGCACGACGCACACGGCGGTTCCTGCTCCTACCAGGCCACCCGGTTCGGCACGAGCCGCAGTCCGCATCCCGTCGCCGCGTGGGGAGCGCGCGAGGCCGCCCCCGGCCATGCGCTGTGCCGGGGCGCCGGCGCGTACTACGTCCTCGTCGAGCGCATCACCGCCACCGGCTCCTCGCCGGACACCTGGCCCCTGGAACTGACCACCGCGTCGGAGCCGCCCCTCGAACGGAGCGGAGCGACGACCGCGCCCCGGTCCTGGGACTCGGCCTCCCCCGAGCCGGTCACCGGGAAGGCCGTGGAGCGGGCGGGCGGCACCGGGTTCGAGCGGGCCGCCCCGGTCGGGCAGGGGGTGTGGCGGGACCGCGTCCGTCCCGGCGGGACGCTGTTCTACCGGGTGCCCGTGGACTGGGCGCAGCGACTGGACGCCACGGCGGACCTCGCGGGTGCGGGCGGCGGCAGCGGCTACGCCGACGGTGCGCTGACGCTGTCGCTGTACAACCCGGTGCGCGGCCCCGTGGAGGAGGCGTACGCCGGTTACAGCGGCCGGCGCACGACCGCGGCCCTCGCGCCGCTGCCGCCCGTCGCCTACGCCAATCGCTACGGCTTCGCCGACCAGGTCAAGGCCATGCGGTTCGCGGGCTCCTACTACCTGGTCGTACACCTTGCCGCCCAGACGGCGGACGCGTTCGGTGCCGGGCCCTACGAACTCACCCTGCGGGTGCGGGTGAGCGGTGCGGCCGGGGCGGGCCCGGGGTACGCGGGCCGGTCCGAGCCGGGAGGCCTGTTCGAGGTCACCGCGGGGGACCGGGGAGCGGCGAGTGCAGCCGGCGGTGCCGGGGCGGTGGGCGGCGCCACGGGGCTACGGGTGCTCGCGGCAGGCGGGATCGGCACGGGGACCGCCCTGCTGGCCGTCCTCGGGGTGTGGACGCTGACCGCCCGGCGCCGGGCGGGGGCGGCCGGCCCTCACAGCCGGGTCAGCGCCCACAGGCCCACGGCGTAGCAGGCCAGAGCGAGAACGAGCAGGGGGACCGCCACCGCCACGGGCGGACCCGGGCGGCGCGGGCGCTCGGCACGGTGCCGTGAGACCCCCTGCGCGGGAACGGCGGCCTGCGGGGGCTGGGCGGTGTACGAGGAAGTAGGGGCATCGGCGTGCGGCTGCGTCACCGCCGTGGGCGGGCCGTCGTGAGGCCGTGGTGCGCGCGGGCCTGGGGAGGGCAGTAGCGCATGGGTGAGGTCGGGGGGCGAGACGTGGACGGAAGGAGGACCGCCCGCGGGCGGCTGCGGGGGAAAGTCACCGGTGCCCGATGCCGTGGCGGGCCGCCCGGTCCCTCCGCGGGACGAGCGGGCGTCCTGCGGCCCAGGGGCCTCCGGTCCAGCGCCGTGCGGCCCAGCGTCCTCCGGTCCAGCGCCGTGCGGCCCAGCAACCTCCGGCCCGGCGTCCTTCGGCTTCTCGGCCATGGCAGAGGCCGCGGGGCCGTCCGGGCCGAAACCCGGGGGGAGGGGGCCGAGTTGGTCGAAGATCTCGATCGGCTCGTCGGTCGGACCCGGCTCCGGAAGGAGCTCGACCGCCGCCGCCAGCGCCTTGCGCGCCCCTGTGGCGGTGCGGAAGCGGGCCTGGGGGTCCGGTTGCAGCAGGCCGGCCACGACCTGCCACAACGGCTCCGGGACGCCCTGCGGCGCGCTCGGCGTCCCGTGCTCGGCGAAGTGCTCCACGAGCGCCCTGGCGTCCGGTCTGGCACCCTGCAGCAGATAGAGGGCGACCAGGCCGGTGGCGAACAGGTCGGCGGGGAAGTCCGGCTCGGCGCCCATCATCTGTTCGGGTGACAGGTAACCCGGCGTCCCGACGACCAGGTTCGTCTCGGTGAGCCGTGGTTCGCCCAGCCGCATCGCGATGCCGAAGTCGGACAGCCGCAGCCTGGGACGCCCGGTCCCGGTGGCCTCCAGGAGCACGTTGGCGGGCTTGACGTCCCGGTGCACGACCCGCTCGGCGTGCACCGCGGCGAGCCCCGCCAGCAACTGGTCCAGCAGCGTGCAGACGAACACCGGGGGCAGCGGCCCGTAGTCCCCGACCAGATGGACCAGCGAGCCACCGGCCACCAGGTCCATCGTGAACAGGACCTTGTCGTCGTCGGCGGCCCAGCTGGCCGGGGCGAGCACATGAGGGTGGTCGATCCGCATCGCCTGTTCCCGCACGAAGCGCAGCAGGGAATGCGCGTCGCTCTGCTGGAGGACCTTTGCGGCCACATACCGGTGGCGGCGGTGGTCCCAGGCGCGCCAGACCGCGCCGACCCCACCGCGTCCGATCGGGTCGGCCAGCTCGTACCGGCCGGCGAAGACCTCACCCATGGCTGTGCGTCGCTCCTCCCCCAGGGGTCACCCCCGTTGCTTCCCCCGCGACGCGCGGTACGACCCCTGTCGGCGGGGTCAGTTCTGGTGGGACTGGTAGTGCGCCACGGCGTCGGAGGTGCGGCCCGCCCCGTACACCCGCAGGAAGTCGGCCAGTTCGGGGTGGGAGGGGGCGAGGCTGTCCGCGGCCTCGATGATGTCGCCCGCCGCGGCGACCGAGCGGAGCAGCGACTGGATCTCGCGGACCACGCGCTTGACGGTCGGCGCCCCTGAACTGCTCGTCGTCTGGGTCGTGTTGCTCAGCACCGAACCCCCCTGCGACCTCTTGATCTCCTCCATGCGCTCGCTCGCCTCGGCCGCGCTGACGCTGCCGTCGGCCACCTGGCCCGCCAGTTCCTGCAGCAGCTGCACCCGCTGGACCACCGCCGGGTTGCCGATCTTCGCCCGCTGGCCGCTCATCAGCTGCGACAGCATCGGTGCGGACAGCCCCAGCACCCCCGCCAGACGCGCCTGGTTGAGCCCGAGATCGTCTATGAGCTTACGGAAGAGCGCCCCCAACGGCTCCCCGTACCAGTTCCGCTGCAGTTCCCGCGCTCTTGCGGTGGCTTCCTGCTGTGCGGCGTCCATTGCGTCTCCCCATCGCTTCCCCAAGTACCGCGGTTCGCTGTAGCGAACCACGCGGAGCATCTTACGGAGAGTGGTCGGCCACGGGGACCCCCAATCTTTTTACAGATCCGGGGGGTGACCCGGTACTCTGGTCTGCGGCACCCGACCGGTGGGCGGTTCCTCCGGCCGGATGCTCCCCTTTCGGGGCCTTAGCTCAGTTGGTAGAGCGCTGTCTTTGCATGGCAGATGTCAGGGGTTCGACTCCCCTAGGCTCCACGGACACCAAGAAGCTCCCCCTCGATCCGTACGTTCCGGATCGAGGGGGAGCTTCGTCGTGCCACCCGTGTGAAGCCGGCCGGGGCCGGGCGAGGCCGGACCGGGTCAGCCGTTCTCGTCGCGGTCCGCGTGCTCCTCGGCCTCCTTGGCCTCGACCTCGGGGTCCAGCACGCTCTGGCCGCTGCCGTCGACCGAGGACAGGCGGCCGGCCTCCGGAACCTCGGTGGCGGCCGGCGGCTCCACCAGCCAGTCGGGATTGGCCTGCTTGTCCCACCACTTCCACGCGGCGAAGGCGCCGCCCGCGAGAGCGCCGGCGATCACCAGCACCTTCGCGACGCGGCCGACCCGCGCCTTCCGGCTCCGCCTGCGGGCCAGTTTCTGGATCTTCTGCGCCGGGACCTGGCCGCGCAGCGCGACCAGCGCGGCGGCACCGCGCGCGGCGGCCTCGTCCGCGACCGGCGCCGCGGCGGCCATCGCCTGCTCGATCCTCGGCCTGGAGTACTCGGCGGCCTGCCGGGCGGCCTTGCGGGTGCGCTCGGCGGCTTCCTGGGCGGCCTGGTCGATCTTCGGCGGCACATAGGTCATGGCCTGCGTGCGGGCCTGTTCGAGCCGGGGCGCGACGTAGGCGCCGTACTGGACGCGGGCCTGGTCGGCGGCGAGCGACACCCTCGGCGCGAGCCGTACGCGTGCCTCGTGCGCGTAGTGCGCGGCCCTCTCCTTGGCGGTGTCGGCGTAGGGCGCCACCACTTCCGCGGCGTGCAGCACGCTGTCCTTCGCCGAGCCGGTCGCGGCGCGCACGCTGTCGATGCGGGTCACGGGTTCCTCCTCCTCGGTGGCGTACGGTAATCCGACTGTCCACCCTTTTACGGATCATGCCTGTCAACGAGCCCGGAGGCTTGCGAGAGAGCGCATCCGGGTCATGTGCGCCGCCTCGAACCAGAACGGCTCGTCCGGCCGAGCGGCGTCGGGAGCCGACGGCCGCCGGCCGCCCGCCGCCCGGCCGGGCCCCGCGGCCCGCGGCCCAGGGCAACCAAAAGGAGGAACAAAGGATTTAAAGGGAAACGGTTGGGGTT
>NZ_JBHJUW010000039.1:0-15413 GCF_042268205.1 Streptomyces sp. NPDC056160 | reverse complement strand
GCTTGGGTGAGTGCTCATCTGGGTATTGTGCGCCCCATCTATCCACACCGGATGGCCGGCCCGCGGGGGGTCGGGCCCGCGCGGCCGCCGGCCGCCGGCCGACGGCCGGCGACCGGCGACCGGCGACCATGGACACGAATCGTCTGCAACAGTGGATGAAAGGGAACAGGTAGGGGATAAGGGACAACAAGAGCTTGTCGACGACAATGCCACGGATCGTCGCACCGCGCTCCCGTCCCGTGACGACTCGCCCCGATTTCCGCAACCGATTCCTTCGGATCGCCGCCCCGAAGCGGCCGCCGGGCGACTCAGGACGCGCGCCGTGCGAGGATCGGGGAGTCACAGGAAGACAACGGAAGGCAGATCGTGGCTCAGCAGCTCTACGCCACCTTGAAGACCAACCACGGCGACATCAAGGTCCGGCTTCTGCCGGACCACGCCCCGGAGACGGTCCGCAACTTCGTGGAACTCGCCACGGGCCAGCGCGAGTGGACCAACCCCACCACCGGCGAGAAGACCACGGCGAAGCTCTACGACGGCACCGTCTTCCACCGCGTGATCAGCGGCTTCATGATCCAGGGCGGCGACCCGCTGGGCAACGGCACCGGTGGCCCCGGCTACCAGTTCAAGGACGAGTTCCACCCGGACCTCTCCTTCAACAAGCCCTACCTCCTGGCCATGGCCAACGCCGGCCCGGGCACCAACGGCTCGCAGTTCTTCATCACCGTCGCCCCCACCGCGTGGCTGACCCGCAAGCACACCATCTTCGGTGAGGTCGCCGACGAGGCCGGCACCAAGGTCGTCGACGCCATCGCGGGCACGCAGACCAACCCGCGCAACGACCGTCCCGTCAAGGACGTCGTCATCGAGTCGGTCGTCATCGAGACCCAGGGCTGAGCCGAGGGCCACGCCCCGGCAGCCCTCCCCGGGCGACCGGCCCCGGGGGGACAGCCCTCCCCGGACGACCGGCGCCGGGGGAACCAAACGCCCCGCTCGTCCGTAGGGATGAGCGGGGCGGTGTGTTGCCCACGGTGAGCCGTAGTGTGCCCCACCGAGCCGTACACCGCCCGTGACCAACGTGAGGGGACCCCATGGACCAGGCGCCAGGCAGCCCGCAGGTCGGGCAGGACGGCCCGGGCGCGCCCACCTGCTACCGGCACCCGGACCGGGAGACCGGCATCCGCTGCACGCGCTGCGAGCGGCCGATCTGCCCCGAGTGCATGGTCAGCGCCTCCGTGGGTTTCCAGTGCCCCGACTGCGTCCGCAGCGGCTCGGGCACCGGCCAGGCGCCCACCGCCTCCCGGCCACGCACCGTGGCCGGCGGCACGGTGACCGCCGACCCGCGGCTGTTCACGAAGATCCTCATCGGGATCAACCTGGCCTTCTACCTGGTCCAACTGTCCGTGGGGCCCTCCTTCACCGAGCGGTTCGAGTTGGTGGGCCAGGCCTACCTCCCCTCGCTCGGCTCGCTCGGCGGCGTCGCGGACGGCCAGTGGTACCGGTTGCTGACCGCGATGTTCCTGCACGGCGGCTACCTCCACATCGCGTTCAACATGCTCAGCCTGTGGTGGGTCGGAGGCCCGCTGGAGGCCGCCCTCGGCCGCGCGCGCTACCTTGCGCTCTACTTCGTCAGCGGGCTGGCGGGCAGCGCCCTCTGCTACCTGGTCGTCGCCCCGAACCAGGCGTCCGTCGGTGCCTCGGGCGCGATCTTCGGCCTCTTCGGCGCGCTGGCCGTGCTGATGCGCAGGCTGCGCTACGACATGCGTCCGGTGATCGCGCTGCTCGTGATCAACCTGCTCCTCACCTTCCGGGGCGGGATCGCCTGGCAGGCGCACATCGGCGGCCTCGTCGCCGGGGTGGTGGCCGGGTACGCGATGGTCCACGCGCCGCGCGAGCGGCGGAACCTGGTGCAGTACGGGACCTGTGCGCTGGTGCTGGTGGCCGTCGTCGTGATGACGGTGATCAGAACCGGCCAGCTCACCTGAGGGGTCCGGCCGGGCCCGGGAAACCGGGCCGCGGGACGCCGTTCCGTACGGTTGTCCACAGTGCGTGCCGCATCCTGTGCACTGTGTGCGGGAACAGCTGTGCCCCCTGTCGCTCACCTGTGTCTGTGCAGGTCAGGCAGGGGGCGGGGCAGCGGCTGTGGGTGGTGCGACAGTCTTACCGGGGTCAACGGGGGATGGGTTATCCACAGATCGTCGTGTTTTCCCCAGGCTTGGTGTGGAAATTTCTACCAGGCTGTGGATAACTCAGCGGATACCCGTGGGCAGAACTGGGTTCACCCCTTGGCGGCCCTTACTTCCACTGCGTGGAGACGCCGAATCCGGCGGCGATGAAGCCGAAGCCGACGACGATGTTCCAGTTGTCGAGCGCGTCGATGGGCAGCGAGCCGTCGGTCACGTAGAAGACGACGATCCAGGCCAGGCCGATGACGAACATGGCCAGCATGACCGGGGCCACCCAGCCGCGGCTCTCCAGTTTGATGACCGTGCCCTGCTTGGCGGGCGGCGGCGTGTAGTCGGCCTTCTTGCGGATACGTGACTTCGGCACGAGGGTCTCTCCTGTCGATGCGCTGCGTGGCCGCGCAGGGAACTGGACTGGCTCCGGGGCAGCGTACAAGGGGACTGCCAGGGGAGAACCAGTGCTCCCCCGGGCGTCCGTTAGCGTAGTGCTTCCGCGGTGCCGAAGGAGATAAGGGTACGTTGAGCAATTCCGCCGACTCCCCGGGGACGGGTGCCGACCCCGGCCGCGCACGCCGTTTCCCGCCCGCGCGGATCCTCACCGTGGCCGTCTTCGCCCTCGCCGGACTGCTCTTCATCACCAGTTTCAACACGGCCAAGGGCACCAACATCCGCACGGACACCTCGCTGCTCAAACTGTCCGACCTCGTCCACGAACGCAGTCGCAAGAACAAGGAACTGGACGAGTCCAACGCGTCCCTGCGCGGCGACGTCGAGTCCCGGGCCCAGAGCGACGGCGGCAGCACCAGGGCGCAGAACGAGAAGCTGACGGGCCTGGAGGACGGCGCGGGAACCCGGCCGCTGAAGGGCAAGGCCGTCACCGTCACCCTCAACGACGCCCCGCCGAACGCCACCGCCAAGCTCCCCGGCTACCCCGAGCCGCAGCCGGACTACCTGGTCATCCACCAGCAGGACCTCCAGGCCGTGGTCAACGCGCTGTGGAACGGCGGCGCCAAGGGGATCAAGGTCATGGACCAGCGGCTGATCTCCACCAGCGCGGTGCGCTGCGTGGGCAACACCCTGATCCTCCAGGGCCGCGTCTACTCGCCGCCGTACAAGATCACGGCGGTCGGGGACCCCGGCAGGCTGCAGAAGGCCCTCGCGGACTCCCCGGCGATCCAGAACTACATGGTGTACGTCAACGTCTACGGCCTGGGCTGGAAGGTCACCGAGGACGGGGCGGCCACGCTGCCCGGCTACACCGGCACGGTGGACCTGCACTACGCCCGGCCCGTGGCGTAGCCGGCCAGGGTGAACCGGTCCGGAAGGCCGGAATCCGAGGGCATCGCGCCGTTAGTCTGGTGCGGTACGGCGTGAATCCGGTGCCGTGGGGAGACGGAAGGGACGGCATGTACGGCTGGATCTGGCGGCATCTGCCGGGCAACGCGTGGGTGAAGGCCCTGATCTCACTGGTGCTGGCCCTGGCCGTGGTCTACGTCCTGTTCCAGTACGTCTTCCCGTGGGCGGAGCCGCTGCTTCCCTTCAACGATGTGACGGTGGACAACCAGTGAGTGCGCGGATTCTCGTCGTCGACAACTACGACAGCTTCGTCTTCAACCTGGTCCAGTACCTGTACCAGCTGGGCGCCGAGTGCGAGGTGCTGCGCAACGACGAGGTGTCGACCGCGCACGCCCAGGACGGCTTCGACGGTGTACTGCTCTCCCCCGGCCCCGGCACGCCCGAGCAGGCCGGTGTGTGCGTGGAGATGGTCCGGCACTGTGCGGCCACCGGCGTGCCCGTCTTCGGGGTCTGCCTGGGCATGCAGTCCATGCAGGTGGCGTACGGGGGTGTGGTGGACCGGGCGCCCGAGCTGCTGCACGGCAAGACCTCGCCGGTCGAGCACGCGGGCAAGGGCGTCTTCGCGGGGCTGCCCTCCCCGTTCACCGCGACCCGTTACCACTCGCTGGCCGCCGAGCCCGCGACCGTCCCGGCCGAGCTGGAGGTCACGGCCCGTACGCCCGACGGGATCGTCATGGGGCTGCGTCACCGGGACCTCCCGGTGGAGGGCGTGCAGTTCCACCCCGAGTCGGTGCTGACCGAGCACGGGCACCGGATGCTGGCCAACTGGCTGGCGGAGTGCGGCGATGCGGGTGCCGTGGCGAGGTCGGCGGGGCTCGCCCCGGTGGTGGGCAGGGCCACGGCGTGACCGCGCTGCGCCCCGAGCGCGAGTCCGGCGCCGACCGCTACGGCACGGAGGCCTACGCCGTCTCCGGGGACCCGTACGCGGTGGCGCCGTACGACTCGTACGGCTCGGTGGCGCCGTACGGCACGGGGGGTCCGCCGGCGGACCCGTACCGGCCGCCCGCCGACGACGAGACGATGGCGCTGCGCGTCGCCGGGGCGGCCGGGGCGGCGGGGGCGGCGCCCGGGGCTCCGGGGCGCTCGGTGGGCTCTGCGGCCCGTTCCGGGGCAGGGGTGGCCGGTGTGCCGTACGAGGGCCGCGCGGCCCGCAGGAAGGCCACCAGGAGCCGTCACAGCCGTCACAGCCGACGCCGGGGCGCCGGGTCGGCGGCGGCCGGCCCTTCCTCGGAGGACGGCGAGCCGTCGGCGCCGCTGTCCCGGGTGGAGGCCCGTCGGCGGGCGCGGGAGCGCAGGCCCGGTGCGGGCGTCGTCGTCAGCCGGGCCGTGGGCGAGCTGTTCATCACCACCGGTGTGCTGATGCTGCTGTTCGTCACCTACCAGCTGTGGTGGACGAACGTCCGTGCGCACGCGCAGGCGGGCAGCGAGGCGCACCAGTTGCAGGACGACTGGGCGAGCGGCAAGCGCAGTCCGGGGGCGTTCGAGCCGGGGCAGGGATTCGCCATCCTGCACATTCCCGCGCTGGACGTGGTGGTGCCGATCGCGGAGGGCACCAGCAAGACGAAGGTGCTGGACAAGGGGATGGTCGGGCACTACGGCAAGGGTGACCTGGACACGGCGATGCCGGACGCGAGGACGGGCAACTTCGGGCTCGCGGGCCACCGCAACACGCACGGGGAGCCCTTCCGGTACATCAACAAGCTCAAGCCGGGCGACCCGATCGTGGTGGAGACGCAGGACGCGTACTACGTGTACAAGATGACGTCGACGCTGCCGGTGACCTCACCCGGCAACACCGCCGTCCTGAACCCGGTGCCCAGGGGCTCGGGTTTCACGGGGCCCGGTCGCTACATCACGCTCACCACGTGCACACCGGAGTTCACCAGCAAGTACCGCTTGATCGTCTGGGGCAGGATGGTCGAGGAACGGCCGCGCAGCAAGGGGAAGCCGGATGCGCTCGTCAGTTAAAGGGCAGAGGGAACAGTGGCAGCGACCGCGGACGACACGGCAGAGCACACAGAGGACGGCCCCGCACCACGCCCGCGCCGCCGGCGCGGTGGCCGGCTGGCCCTGGCCGTCAGCGTGTTCGGCGAACTCCTCATCACGGCGGGTCTGGTCCTCGGCCTGTTCGTCGTGTACTCCCTGTGGTGGACGAACGTCATAGCGGACCGCAAGGCCGACCGGCAGGGCCACAGGATCCGTGACCAGTGGGCGCACTCCGCCCCCGGCGGGCCCGGCGCGCTGGACACGAAGGACGGCATCGGCTTCCTGCACGTGCCGTCCATGCACAACGGCGAGGTGCTGGTGAAGAAGGGCACCTCGACGGACGTCCTGAACGACGGTGTGGCCGGCTACTACGTGGACCCCGTCAAGGCGGCCCTGCCGGAGACCGGCAAGGAGGGCAACTTCACCCTCGCCGCGCACCGGGACGGCCACGGTGCGAAGTTCCACAACATCGACAAGGTGGAGAAGGGCGACCCGATCGTCTTCGAGACCCGGGACAAGTGGTACGTCTACAAGGTCTACGGCATCCTCCCGGAGACCTCGAAGTTCAATGTCGACGTCCTCGCGCAGGTCCCGAAGGAGTCGGGCGTGAAGAAGCCGGGCCACTACATCACGCTCACCACCTGCACACCGGTCTACACCTCGCGGTACCGGTACGTGGTGTGGGGCGAACTGGTCCGCGTGCAGAAGGTCGACAGCAAGCGGACGCCGCCGGCAGAGCTGCGCTGAGGTGGGCGGGAGCGCGGGAGGATTTCGTGCTCTAGCATGGCGGAGGCCCGAAGTCGCAAGCTAGGGATGCGACTTCGGGCCTTGTGCTGCGGCCTGTGGGCTCTACTTCAGGACCGTGAGCATTTCACCTGCGTCCCACCTTTCCAGCAGGGTGCGGTGCACGGCGGTGATCCCGGCCTCGGCGGCGATGCTCAGGGCTTCCGGTGTGAAGCGGCACGTTGCGACGTAGAGGGCCACGTCCGAGGCGTACAGGACCCTGGCGGACCCGACGAACTTCTGCAGTTCGGGGCTGGTGATCCGCAGGTGGGGCGCGAACCTCTTGCACTGGACGGCGAGACGCCGGCCGTCGGCCGTGAGCGCGGTGATGTCGACGCCCCGGTCTCCGTGGCGCCCCAGGACGGCGATGTCGGTGCAGCCGTCGCGGCGCAGGAGCGTGGCGATGTGGTGCTCGAACTCGCGGCCGGTCATGGCGTCCATGGCGGCCATGACTCCGGCGAGTGGACGCTCCTGGCGGGGGCTTTCCAGTCGGCGGAGGCGGGTGTGGTGCTGCCGCAGCCGTCGCTCGATGTGCTGGACGCCCGTTCGCAGGACGATCAGCTCCCGCTGGTGTTCCCCCGCCGTCTCGATCAGGGCGTTGAACATGGGGACGACGGTCTTGCCGAGGATGTGGGTGATGCGCTGGTCGATGCGGTCGTCGATGCGTGCATGGAGGGTGGCGATGTCCGGCTGCGGTGAGTTTTCCACAGGCTGTGTGCGGGCCAGGTACTCCATGTCGAGGAGGTACACACGCGCCTGACGTGCGACTTCGCTGTCGCGGAGCAGCATGGCTACGTTGAGGACGGCTCGGCGGGGATACAGGGCCAGTGACCGGGAGCGTGACTGGATCCCACTGACCTCCTTGAAGGAGGTCAGTTCTGTACCTGACAGGACGCGGTACCCGTTGGCCACCAACTCTGTGCGGTGATCGAGCACCAGAGACTCGATGGCCTTCCGGCTCACTTCGAAGTAGGTCGCCACCATCGCCGTCGTCACGTGCATCCCGTCCGGGAGGAGTGACAGGGCCTTCACCCGGTCGAGTACGTCCGTGCGGTCCATGACGCTGTGGCGCAGGGTCCTTGACTCCAGGAGCGCCGAGTCGTTGATCACGTTCTGCCCTTCGGGTTCGTGTGCTGGGCACTTGGCCAGGGCAGAGCGTTCCGAGTCCCCACCCCAACGGAGCAACGAGTGGGGGTCTGGGAAGACACGAGCGAGGTGCGGGCAGGTGTACGACAGGGTCCCGGCTGCTCTCGGGTGGAGAGCGGCCGGGGCCCTGGTGTCACGGGTGGCGGTGGGGGTCGGTCAGCCGAAGAGGCCGCCGTGGTTGTCGCCGCCGTTGCCGCCGTTGCCGTGGTTGTTGCCGCCGCCGTTGCCGCCGATGGTCGTCAGTGTGATCTGTGTACCGGCGGGGTCGTCGACCTGCTGGCCCGGCTGCGGGTTCTGCTGGACGACGTAGGCGTTGTCGTTGTCCCCGCTGCCGTTGAACTGGATGTTGGTGAAGCCGGCGGCGGTCAGGATCTGCTTGGCTTCCGCCACCCTCTTGCCCTGCACGCCCGGTACCTGTGTCTTCTGCTGGACCTGCTTGCCGACCTGGATCGTCACCTTGGAGCCCTTGTCGACCTGCTGGCCGGGGCCGGGGACGGTGTTGATGACCTTGCCGGCCTGGTTGGGGTCGCTGTTGTCCACCTCGACGCATTCGCCGGCGAGGTTGTTCGCCTGCATCTGCTGCTTGGCGGCGTCACAGGTCTGCCCGGTGACCGTGGGTACGGTGGCCTTCTCGGCGGCCTTGGCGACCGTCAGGGTGATGGTCGAGCCCTTCTCGACCTCCTGGCCCAGGCGCGGGTCCTGCTTGAGCACCGTGTCCGGATTCTCCGCGGACTCCTCGTACTGGACCTTGACCGTGAGGCCGTAGTCCTTGCCCTCGAGCTGGCTCTTGGCATCGTTCAGGGACTGCCCGATGACACTCGGCACCGCCACCTTCGGCGCCCCGGTCGACAGCACCAGGTTGACCGTGTCGCCCTTCTTGATGTCGGACTTGGGTGCGGGGTCCTGGGAGCAGACCTTGCCCTTGGGCTGGTCGTCGCAGGTCTTCGAGGTGAAGGCGAGTTTCAGGCTGATGTTGTCCGCGGAGGTCTGGGCCTCGTCCTTGGTCTGGCCCACGAAGTTCGGGGCGGGGATCGTGCCGCTGGCCGAGCTGTGGCCGGTGACGACGTACTTCCCGATGAGGATGGCGCCGACGAGGACCAGGACGGCGGCGACGATCAGGAGGATCGTGGAGGTGTTGGACTTCTTCTTCTGCTGCCGGCCGCGCCGGTCGGGGCGTTCGTCGTAGCCGTAGCCGCCGTCGTCCGGGTTCATGGGCGGCAGCATCGTCGTGGCGGCGGCCCCCGGGTCGGAGCGCAGCGCGGTCGTCGGCTGGTCGTCGGGGTAGCCGCCGTAGCCGACCGCGCCCATGGCGGCCGTGGCGGCGACGGGCTGGCCGTCGAGGCAGGCCTCGATGTCCATGCGCATCTCGTCGGCCGACTGGTAGCGGTAGTCGGGGTCCTTGACCAGGGCCCGCAGCACGATCGCGTCCATCTCGGGCGTGATCTCGGGGTCGAAGACGCTCGGCGACTGCGGTTCCTCGCGGACGTGCTGGTAGGCGACCGCGACGGGGGAGTCCCCGACGAACGGGGGCCGGACGGTGAGCAGTTCGTACAGCAGGCAGCCCGTGGAGTACAGGTCCGAGCGTGCGTCGACCTGTTCGCCCTTGGCCTGCTCCGGGGAGAGGTACTGGGCGGTGCCGATGACCGCGGCCGTCTGGGTCATGGTCATGCCGGAGTCGCCCATGGCGCGGGCGATGCCGAAGTCCATGACCTTGACCTGGCCGTTGCGGGTCAGCATGACGTTGGCCGGTTTGATGTCGCGGTGGACGATGCCGCTGCGGTGGGCGTACTCCAGGCCCTGGAGGATGCCGATGGTCATCTCCATGGCCCGCTCGGGGAGCAGCTTGCGGCCGCTGTGCAGCAGCTCACGGAGTGTGGACCCGTCGACGTACTCCATCACGATGTACGGGATCGAGACCCCGTCGATGTAGTCCTCGCCCGTGTCGTAGACCGCGACGATCGCGGGATGGTTGAGCGAGGCGGCCGACTGGGCCTCTCGGCGGAACCGGGCCTGGAAGGAAGGGTCGCGCGCCAGGTCGGCGCGGAGCGTCTTCACCGCCACGGTGCGGCCCAGGCGGGTGTCATGCGCGAGGTACACCTCCGCCATGCCACCACGGCCGAGCACGTGGCCCAGCTCGTACCGGCCGCCGAGGCGACGCGGCTCTTCCATAGCTACCTACCAGCCCTCTCCGTCGGTCCCGGCGGGCACCGCTTGTGCCGCCGGAGCTTCCGTCCGGGCCTACCGTACCCGGCTAGTTCTGTGGGACCCGGCCAAGCCCGTCACCCGATACAGGACCGGTATCGCACCGTGCACCGTTGTGAAGGTGCCGTGACGGATGTCACCTCTTGGAGTTGATGACCGCCTGCATGACGCTCTTCGCGATGGGGGCCGCGAGGCCGCCGCCGGAGATTTCCTCGCGGTTGGCCTGCTCGTCCTCGACGACCGCGGCGACCGCGACCGGCGAGCTGCCGTCGCTCGTCTTGGCGTAGGAGATGAACCACGCGTACGGCTTCTCGCTGTTGTCGACGCCGTGCTGGGCGGTACCGGTCTTGCCGCCGACGGTGACGCCGCCGATCTGGGCGTTCTTGCCGGTGCCCTCCTTGACGACCGTCTCCATCATCGACTGGAGGATCTGGGCGTTCTTCGAGGACAGCGGCCGGCTCAGCTCCTCCGGCTGGGTCTGCTCCAGGGTGTCGAGGTTGGGCGACTGGAGCTTGTCGACCATGTACGGCTTCATCAGCTTGCCGTCGTTGGCGACCGCCGAGACGACCATGGCCATCTGGAGCGGGGTCGCGGCGGTGTTGAACTGGCCGATGGAGGACTGCGCGACCTGCGAGGGCTCCATGTTGTCGGAGAAGACGGAGGCGTTGGCGCGCACGGGGGTGAACTGCTCGCTGGTGAAGCCGAACTTCTTGGCCTCGTCCAGCATCTTCTTGTTGCCCAGGTCAGCGCCGATCTTGCCGAAGACGGTGTTGCAGGACCAGCGCAGCGCCACCCGCATGGTGGCGTTCTTGCATGGGATGTGGCCCTCGTTGGGCAGTGGGGTCTGGGTGTGCGGCATGATCCACGGGTCCGGCGAGTCGGTGGGCTCGTCGGCCGAGGTGTACTTGCCGTTCTCCAGTGCCGCGGCGGCGGTCACGACCTTGAAGGTCGAGCCCGGCGGGTAGGTCTCGCGCAGCGCCCGGTTCAGGGTCGGGTCGTTCGGGTCGTTCTCCTTGAGGAGCTTGTTGCGGGCCTTGCCGTCCGCCGCGGAGGTGCCGGCGAAGGAGCCGGGGTCGTACGACGGGTAGGAGGCCAGCGCGAGGATCTTGCCGGTGGACGGTTCGAGCGCGACGACGGCGCCCTTGCCGCGGCCCTTGAGCCCGTTGAACGCGGCCTTCTGAGCCGCCGCGTTGAGCGTGGTGACGACGTTGCCGCCCTGCTTCGGCTTGCCCGTGATCATGTCCAGGGTGTTGCGGAAGAAGAGCCGGTCGTCGTTGCCGGTGAGGATCTTGTCGTCCAGGTTCTCCAGCTGCGTGGTGCCGAAGGCCTGCGAGGCGAAGCCGGTGACGGGCGCCCACATGGGGCCGTCCTTGTAGGTCCGCTTGTACTTCAGGTCGTCGAGCGCGTTGGTCTTGGTCTCCACGGACCCGGTGATCGGGGAGCCGCCGACGATGATGTCGCCGCGCGGGGTGGAGTAGCGGGCGATGGTGACGCGGCGGTTGTTGTCGTCGTTCTTCAGGCTGTCGGCCTTGGCGTACTGGAGCCAGTTGTCGCGGATGAGCAGCGTGAGGACCAGCAGGCCGCAGAAGATCGCGATCCGGCGCAGGGGCTTGTTCACGGGCGGACCACCTGGGTCATCTCGGCGTCGGGGTTCGAGGCGGGCGCGGGCGCCGGGCGGCGCGCGGTGTCGCTGATCCTGATCAGGATGCCGATCAGGGCCCAGTTGGCGATGACGGAGGAACCGCCGTACGCCAGGAACGGCATCGTCATACCGGTCAGCGGGATCAGGCCCATCACACCGCCGGACACCACGAAGACCTGGAGCGCGAAGGCGCCGGACAGGCCGACGGCGAGCAGTTTGCCGAAGGGGTCGCGGGCGGCGAGTGCGGTGCGGATGCCGCGCTCCACGATCAGACCGTAGAGCAGGAGGATCGCCATCAGGCCGGCCAGGCCCAGCTCCTCGCCGAAGGTGGCGAGGACGAAGTCGGAGTTGGCGGCGAACCGGATGAGGTCGGAGTGGCCCTGGCCGAGGCCGGAGCCGAGGGTGCCGCCGGAGCCGAACGCCCACAGTGCCTGCTGGAGCTGCTCGGAGTGGCCCTGCACGCCCTTGTGGCTGAGGAGGTACTCGTGCATCGGGTCCAGCCAGGCCTGCACGCGCTGGTGCACGTGCGGTTCGACGCTGGCCACGCCGAAGGCGCCGACCGCCGACATCAGCAGACCGAAGACGATCCAGCTGGTCCGCTCGGTGGCGACGTACAGCATGATGACGAACATTCCGAAGAACAGCAGCGACGTGCCGAGGTCGGTCTCGAAGATCAGGATGAGGATCGAGATGACCCAGACGACGAGGATCGGTCCGAGGTCGCGGCCGCGCGGCAGGTACAGGCCCATGAAGCGGCGGCTGGCCAGGGCGAGTGCGTCCCGCTTCACCATCAGGTAGCCGGCGAAGAAGACCGCGAGGACGATCTTGGCGAACTCGCCGGGCTGGATGGAGAAGCCGCCGACGTGGATCCAGATCTTGGCGCCGTAGACGGGCAGGCCGAGGCCGGGGACCAGGGGCAGCAGCAGCAGGACCAGCGCGCCGACCATCGAGATGTAGGTGTAGCGCTGCAGGACGCGGTGGTCCTTGAGGAAGATCAGGACGACGGCGAAGAGCGCGATGCCCATCGCCGTGTACAGCAGCTGCGTGGGTGCCTTGTCACCGGCCTGCTTGATGTACTGGAGCAGTTTCGACTGGTCCAGCCGCCAGATGATGACCAGTCCCAGGCCGTTGAGCAGGGTGGCCAGCGGGAGCAGCAGTGGGTCGGCGTAGGGGGCGAACTTGCGGACGACGAGGTGGGCGACGCCCGCCATCAGACCCAGGCCCAGGCCGTAGCTCAGCAGGCCCGCGGGCACCTGGTTGTTGATGGCCAGGCCCACGTTGGCGTAGGCGAACACCGGGATGGCGACCGCGAAGACCAGCAGTGCCAGTTCGGTGTTGCGGCGGCTCGGCGCTCCGATGGCGCCGATCGTGGACGTGTGGTGCGTGGGCGAGTTGGTAGTACTGCTCATCGTGTGACAGGGCCTCTCACGGCTTGCCTACTGCTTACCGCACAGCGAGACGACCTTCTGCTCTTCCTCCGAGAGAGTGGGGCCGGGGCTGGATGTGGACGCGGTCGCGGTCGCGGACGTGGACGGAGACTTGGACGACGGGGACGAGAGTGTCTTGGACGTCGTCTTCGACGTCGACGAGTTCGGGGCCGACGGGTTCGACGTCGTCTTGGACGTGTAGGAGGCGGGGGTGGTTCCCGTGGTGCCGCCGTTCTTGCCCTTGCCCGTCTTGCCCTGGTCCGGTTTGTCCTGGTCCGTCTTGGCGCCGTTCTTCGCCTCGGCGGCGCGGCGCTCGGACTCCTTGCGGCACGCGGAGGCCTGCACCGACAGTTCGTCGACCTTCTTCTGCGCCTCCGGCAGGCCGCCCTCGGCGATCGTCGCCTTGACCTGCTTCTGCTGGTAGGGCGGCAGGTACTTGAGTTCGATCTCCGGGTGGTCCTTCTCCACCTTGGACAGCTTCACCCAGGCCAGGTCCTGGCTGATGCCGCGGTAGAGGGCGACGTGCTCCTCGTTGGTGCCGACGTAGTACTGGGTCTGGGTCCAGCGGTAGCCGCCGTAGAGGCCGCCGCCGATGACGGCGAGCGCGAGGACGCTGTACAGGGAGACCTTCAGCCACCTGCGGCCCCTGCGCGGTTTGACGAAGTCGTCGTCGCCGTAGCCCAGGCCGTCGGTGGAGATGAACCCGGTGGTGTCGCCGGATCCGGGCGGTCCGAACTCGCCGCCCCCGCCGCCCTGCCCGGGGACCTGGCGGCCGAGGCCTGAGGCGCGGCCGGCCGGGGTCTGCATGATGCCGTTGTCGTGCAGGTGGTGCTGGTTCTCGGCGACCGCGCCGACCACGACCGGGGTGTCGGAGAGCTGGGCGGCGAGGGTGTCGCCGGTGTCGAGGTCGAGGACGTCGGCGACGATGACGGTGATGTTGTCGGGGCCGCCGCCGCGCAGCGCGAGCTGGATCAGTTCCTGCACGGTCTCCTGCGGGCCCTGGTAGCTGGCGAGCGTCTCCTCCATCGTCTGGTGGGAGACGACGCCGGAGAGGCCGTCGGAGCAGATCAGGTACCGGTCGCCGGCCCGCACCTCGCGGATGGACAGGTCGGGTTCGACGTGCTCGCCGCTGCCGAGGGCGCGCATCAGGAGGGCGCGCTGCGGGTGGGTGGTGGCTTCTTCCTCGGTGATGCGTCCCTCGTCGACGAGGCGCTGCACCCAGGTGTGGTCCTGGGTGATCTGGGTGAGGACGCCGTCGCGCAGCAGGTAGGCGCGCGAGTCGCCGACGTGTACGAGGCCGAGGCGCTGGCCGGTCCACAGCAGGGCGGTGAGCGTGGTGCCCATGCCTTCGAGCTGGGGGTCCTCCTCGACCATGGCGCGCAGCTGATCGTTGGCGCGCTGCACGGCCGTGGCGAGCGAGGTGAGGATGTCGGAGCCGGGGACGTCGTCATCGAGGGCGACGATGGTGGAGATCACCTCGGATGAGGCGACCTCGCCGGCGGCCTGGCCGCCCATGCCGTCGGCGATCGCGAGGAGGCGGGGGCCGGCGTAACCGGAGTCCTCGTTGCCCTCGCGGATCATGCCCTTGTGCGATCCGGCGGCGAAGCGCAGTGACAGACTCATGCGCACCTCGCCCGTCGGCTCCGGGTACAGCCGATCGTGTCGAGCCACACTGCCCACCCTCCGGTCGGGAGCGCGCCGCGGCCCTGGGTGCAGGCCGCCGCTGCGTGCTCGCTCCGCTCGCTCATGTTCGTACTACTTCCGCAGCTCGATGACGGTCTTGCCGATGCGGATCGGCGCGCCCAGCGGGATCGGTGTGGGGGTCGTCAGCCGGGACCGGTCCAGGTAGGTGCCGTTGGTGGATCCGAGGTCCTCGACGATCCACTGGCCGCCCTGGTCCGGGTAGATCCTGGCATGGCGGCTGGAGGCGTAGTCGTCGTCCAGCACGATCGTGGAGTCGTGCGCGCGGCCCAGGGTGATCGTCTGGCCCTGCAGCGCGACGGTGGTGCCGGTGAGGGTGCCTTCGGTCACCACCAGCTTGGCGGGGGCGTTGCGGCGCCTGCCGCTGCCCTGCTGGCCGCGCTGCTGCGGGGGCGCGGCGGCGGCCTGGCGTGCCGCTTGCCGGCCTGCCTGTCGCCCGGTCTGCTGGGGCCGTGCGGCCTCCCGGCGGGACCCCCGCTGGGTGACGCGCGTACCGAACAGGTCGCTGCGGATGACCTGCACGGCCACGATCACGAACAGCCACAGTACGGCCAGGAAACCCAGCCGCATGACCGTGAGGGTCAGCTCTGACATTGCCCCCGGTTCACCCTTCGGCTTGCCTATAGATAACGGTGGTGCTGCCCACGACGATCCGCGAGCCGTCGCGGAGCGTAGCGCGGGTGGTGTGCTGCCCGTCCACCACGATGCCGTTGGTGGACCCGAGATCCGCGATCGTCGAGGGCGTTCCGGTCCGGATCTCACAGTGCCGGCGGGAGACGCCGGGGTCGTCGATCCGCACGTCGGCGTCGGTGCTGCGGCCCAGCACCAGCGTCGGGCGGGAGATCTGGTGGCGGGTGCCGTTGATCTCGATCCAGTAGCGGGTGCGGCCGCCGGCGGCCGGGGCCTGGGGGGGCCGGGCGGCGGCGGGCGGCGGGTAGCCGTACCCGCCGGGCGGCGGGCCGGCGGGCACGGGGGGCGCTGCCGCGG
>NZ_JBHJUW010000038.1:0-65697 GCF_042268205.1 Streptomyces sp. NPDC056160 | reverse complement strand
ATCGACGTCATCCACCGCGCCATGATCCAAGATCGAGCTACCTGGCAGCACCACATCACCCAACACCAGCTCGCCGCTTGACATAGAAGCGTCAACGGACTGCTACGGCAGTACTTCCCCAAGGGCACCGACCTGTCCGTCCACGACCCCGAACACCTGGCCGCCGTCGCCGACCAGCTCAACCGCCGCCCACGCAAAACGCTCGGCTGGGAAACCCCAGCCGAGCGCCTGCATAAACTGCTCACGGCCTGATCAACACAACCGCGTGTTGCAACGACCGCTAGAAACCGCCTCTCGTGGCCGGCCCCTCGCACATGGTTCAGATGTCGGGAGGTACCGCTGGGCGGATCTCCGCAGCTAGGGCGTCTTTCGAAAGTCCCTCCCCCAGCCTTCGGCCGGGAGGTGCCCCCAGCCCCGCGACGCCTGGCACGCGCGCTCGCCGCATTGTCGGGATCGTCCACGTACGCCCGGTACGAGGACGACCCTCCGCCTTGCGATCGCACGCACCGGACGCCGCGGGGCCCGCCCTCCGGGCGGACGGCGCTACTTTCGAAGCACGCCCTAGCGCCCCTGTTCGTCGCGGCGGCGCTGCCAGCGCTGTTCGATGCGGTCCATCATGGAGCGCTTGGCGCCGACCTGACGGCGGGCGGGCGGGCCACCGGCGGGCTGCTCACCCGGCTTGGGGGCCTTGCGCCAGCCGGTCACGGCCAGCAGCGCGCATCCCAGCATCACCAGGAAGCCGACCACACTCACCCACGGGTACTGGGCGATCACACCTGCCATGAGAAGCGCGATACCTACGAGGAAGCCCGCGACCGCCTGGTAGACCCGCCGCCGGGTGTACGTACGCAGCCCGCTTCCCTCGAGCGCCGACGCGAACTTGGGATCTTCGGCGTACAGCGCTCGCTCCATCTGCTCGAGCATGCGCTGCTCGTGCTCAGAGAGCGGCACGGAGTCCTCCTCATCGTGCAGTCGCCGGGGCGACCTGGGGGTCCCTTCAGGATAGGCAGGGAATCGCCCCCGTGAAACCCGCCCCTCTGCGCCAATTGGCCAACCGGATCCGCCACGGCGAAGCCGACTCGCTGAGGCTTCCATTCCCCGGCGGCCGACCCGTCATGCCGGATGGTCTCCCTCGATCATACGGCGCCCGGACCTGGATCGGGGGGCCTGTGGCACACTCCATGCGCGGCCAGGACACCGGTCGGCGGCCTGCCCCACGGGCCCGCTCAGGCCTCCGCGGCACCCCGGGTCTCGCCGAGCACGTGCAGCTGCGTGGCCACGGAGTGGAACGCCGGCAGTTCGGCCGCCGCCGCCTCCAGCTGGAGCAGCGCGTCCAGCGCCCCGGGCTCGGTGTCCACCAGCACCCCGGGCACGAGGTCCGCGAAGACCCGTACGCCGTGCACCGCGCCGACCGTCAGGCCCGCCTGCCCGACGAGGGCGGTGAGCTGCTCGGCGGTGAAGCGGCGCGGCACGGGGTCGCTCGCGCCCCAGCGCCCGTCCGGGTCGCCGAGGGCCTGCCGGGCCTCCTTGAAGTGGCCGGCCAGCGCCCGTGCCAGCACGGCACCGCCGAGACCGGCGGCGAGCAGGCTGAACACCCCCTCGGCGCGCAGCGCGGCGGCGGCGTTGCGCACGCCCTCGGCCGGGTCGTCGACGTACTCCAGGACGCCGTGGCAGAGCACCGCGTCGTAGCCGCCGCGCTCGACCACGTCGAAGAGGCCGTGCACATCGCCCTGCACGCCGCGCACCCGGTCGGCCACCCCGGCCTCGGCGGCGCGGCGCTCCAGCGCGAAGAGCGCGTTGGGGCTGGGGTCGACGACGGTGACGCGGTGGCCGAGGCGGGCGAGGGGCACGGCGAAGTTGCCGCTGCCGCCGCCGGTGTCGAGGACGTCCAGTGCCGCACGGCCCGTCGCCTTGGCCCGCCGGTCCAGGGCGTCCTGCAGGACCTCCCAGACCACGGCGGTCCGCAGCGAGGCGCGGGAACGCGAGGGGTCGGAGCGCAGCGACGACGTCGGTCGGGAATGGTGGTGGGAGACGGGCGGGCGCATCGGGTCCGACACGGCAGTTGACTCCTCGCGGCGGCACCGCCTCAGGCATGGCGGAGCGATCGGGCTGCCTTCCCGGCCACCTGGAAGACGGGAGGTGGGAAGGCTTCAGGCGGGTTCCACCCTATTGCCTGTACCGCCCGGTCCGCCCCTCGCCTTTGCGGCGCCGCACGGCGGGCCGCGACGGGCGCGGGGCGCCGCACGGGGCGCGGGGGCGCGGCTCAGCCCGCGTCCGGCATGCCGTCGTGGTCCGCCCTGCCGCCGGCCGGGGTGCCACCGCCGGGGCTGCCACCGCCAGGTGTGCCGCCGGGTATGCCAGCGCCACGTGTTCCGTCGGCCCGTGGCCGTGGGCCCCGCTCCGTGTCTGCGGGGCGGGGCGGCGGCAGGACCGGCTGGAGGACCAGCATCCGCTCGACGAGGCGGAGGAACATCGCCACGTCCCGCATCAGGTCGTCGGCGTCCCGGCGGCCTGCGGCACCTTGGATTCCGGCCTCGGCCAGGGCGCGGCGGCGGGCACCCGAGGCGAACAGCGCGCTCCACTCGGTCAGTTCGGGAGCGATCTCCGGAAGCACCTCCCATGCGCTGCGTATCCGCGCGCGCCGCCGGGGGGTCGTCTCCGGGCGGCCACGGGCGGCGAGGACGGCGGCCGCGGTGCGCAGGGCGGCGAGGTGGGCCGTCGCGTAGCGCTCGTTCGGCGTGGGGAGGACGGCGGCCTCTTCGAGCCCGGCGCGGGCCTGGGCGAGCAGGTCGAGGGCGGCCGGCGGTGCCGTGGCCCGGCGGAGCACGGGGTGCACGTTGCTCGCCGGGCCGCTCAGTGAGGGGGCAGGGCCGGTGGCGCGGCGCCGACGGGCGGCGGCTGCGGACGAGTTGGCCATGACGAACCTCCTGTCGTCTGGGTCACGGCACGGGTGCCGTATGTGCCCATCGTGAGGTATGCCACTGACAATCCGTTCTGACCTGGTCTTTTGCCCCGCTCGTCCAGACGGTCGCAGCCCTGCCGCGGTCCGCGTCCGGCGCGGCCGGTGGCGCCGCTCGCCGGGCGGACCGTTCCTGTGACAATCGGGGCCATGGAAAGCAGCAGCGCCACGCCGGGCGGCCGTACCCGCCGCGAGGCCACCCGCCAAAGGCTCTACGAGGCGGCCGTCACGCTCATCGCCGAGCAGGGCTTCTCCGCCACCACGGTGGACGAGATCGCCGAGCGGGCCGGAGTCGCCAAGGGCACGGTCTACTACAACTTCGCGAGCAAGTCGGTCCTCTTCGAGGAGTTGCTGCGGCACGGCGTGGGGCTGCTCACCGCCTCCCTCCGCGAGGCGGCCGAGGGCGCGGCACGGGACGGTGGCGGCCGGGTCGACGCGCTGGACGCCATGATCCGCGCCGGGCTCGTCTTCATCGACCGGTACCCCGCCTTCACGCAGCTGTACGTCGCCGAGCTGTGGCGCACCAACCGGGCCTGGCAGTCCACGCTCATGGTGGTCCGGCAGCAGGCGGTCGCGGTCGTCGAGGGCGTCCTGCGCGAGGGGGTGGCGAGCGGCGAGTTCAGCGAGGAGATCGACGTGCCGCTGACCGCCGCCGCACTGGTGGGCATGGTGCTGGTGGCCGCCCTGGACTGGAAGGCGTTCCAGCCGCAACGGTCGCTGGACGACGTCCACTCCGCGCTGTCCCGGCTCCTGCAGGGCAGGGTGAGCGGCCCGCGCTGAGGCCCGCGCGCGAGCGCCGGGAGCGGCGGAAGCGCCGGTGCGCAACGGCCACGTCCCCCGTGGGCCGTGCCGCACCGGCGCTTTGCCGTACTCCCCCGTCCCCCGTCCCCCGCGCCCCGGTCCAGGGCGGCGCCGTTCCGCCGCCCCGTGTCGGCGGTACCGGCGCCGTGCCCCTTCCCGTGGCTCCACTCTCTCGTCCGCGCGGATCACGCCCCATCCGTGCACGTACTCATCTCGCCGCCTAGGTACAGGTACTCAGTCCTGCGTACGTGTTCCTGGCCACCCGCCCGCCGTCACCGCGAGGCGGCGGAAAGCCGCTGGTCACGGCCCCGCGGCGGGGATTGTCAGTGGTGGTCGATAAAGTCGCGGGCATGGCAGGGATTGCGGTGATCGGCGCCGGGATGGGCGCGCTGGCGGCGGCTGCCCGGCTGGCCGTCGCGGGCCACCGGGTGACGGTGTACGAGCGGACGGAGACGTACGGCGGAGCGGTGCGCCGCTTCGAACGGGACGGCTTCGCCTTCGACACCGGCCCCGGCCTGCTCCCGCTGCCGGCGGTCTACCGCGACCTGTTCGTGAAGACCGGCAAGGAGCCCCTGGAGGACCGCGTCGAGCTGGTCCAGGTCGATCCCGCCGCGCGGCACGTCTTCGCGGACGGCACCGAGGTCTCGCTGCCGAACGCCTCGCGCGCGGGTGTCGTCGCGGCCCTGGACGAGGCGCTCGGCGCGGGCGCCGGGCAGCGCTGGGGCGACTTCCTGGTGCGGGCGCGCGAGGCCTGGGACCGCACCCGCCGGCCGCTCCTCGAAGAACCGCTGTGGCCCAACTGGCCCGTGCTCGCCGAGCGGGAGCCCTATCCGGCGGTCCCGCACAAGCGTCTGCTGCGCACCCGGCGGGCCGGCACGCTCGCCGAGATCGGCGCCTGGGAGCTGCGCGATCCGCGTCTCGCCGCCCTCCTGGAGAGCCACGCGCTCGCGTACGGCCTCGATCCCGGGACCGCTCCGGCGAGCGCCGCGGTGCTGCCGTACATGGAGCACGCCTTCGGCGTCTGGTACGTCCGCGGCGGTCTGCGGGAACTGGCGCGGGCGGTGTACGAGCGGTGCGTGGCCCGCAGGGTCGAGTTCGTCTTCGGCACCGAGGTCGCGGGGATCGTCGAGAAGGACGGCCGCGTGGCGGGCGTGGAGTTCGCCGGCGGGGGCACGGCGGACGCGGAGTACGTGGTGGCCGGTGCGGCGCCCGGGACGCCGAGCGGTTTCGACACCGGGATGGTGGCGCGCGGCGAGGGGGCGGTGCCGCCGCGGCGGGACATGCCGAGCCGGCTGACCGTGCTCCTGGCGCTGCGCGGCGGCCGCCCGGAGGGGACGGCCCACCGGACCGTGGTGCACGCGCTGGACCGCGAGGCCGAGTGGGACGGCCTGTTCGGCACGGCCTCGGGACCGGCCGCGACGGCCCCTACCGTCACGGTGCTGCGTCCCGGAGACCCCAGCCTCGTCCCCGACTCCGCCCACGAGGCGGTCACGCTCACGGCCACCGTCCCGGCGGGCAGGACGGCAGGCGGATCGGCGGATGCCGGCCAGGAGTCCGCGGAAGCGCTGGCCGAGCGGATGATCACCGCCGCCGCCCGCGCCGTGCCGGGACTGCGCGACCGGCTGCTGTGGCACGCGGTGCGCACCCCCGCCGACATCGAGCGGGAGACCGGCGCCGCGGGCGGAGCCGTGCCCGCACCCGCGCTGGCCTCGGCAGGCGGACGGCTGCTGCACCCGGCGAACTCGACCCGGACCGAGGGCCTTTTCACCGTGGGCGGCTGGTCGCACCCCGGGGGCGGGCTGCCGCACGCAGGGATGTCGGGTGCCCTGGTGGCCGGACTCGTCGTGGAGGGACCGGAGTTCCGAGGCTCGCAGTGAGCCCGCCGCGAAAACGGTGAGCCGGATTCCAGGAACGGTGAGCCGGGTTCAGAAACGGTACTGCTCGTCGAAGCCCGCGCCGTGCTGCGCCTGGCCGTGCCCCTGGGCGTTCCCGCCCTGCCCACCGGCGCCCTGCCCGCTGCCCTGGTACGGGTACGTCTGCTCCCCGGGGAGTTCACCGCCGTAGGCGGGATCGTCGCTGCGCTGCTGCGGTACCCACACACCGCCGGCCGGGGTCTCGCCGCCGTAACCGCCCGTGGCGTACGGGTCCTGGGTGCCGTAGCCCTGCTGACCGTAGCCGCCGGTGTAGGCGGCGCCGTCATAGGTCTGGGTCCCGATGTACGGGTCCGAGTAGGCGGCGTACTGCTGCTGGCCCGTGCCGTCGTAGCCGTAACCCTGCTGTCCGTACCCGGAGTAGTCGTACCCGTAGCCCGCGTCGGAGCCCTGGGCGGCGGTCGCGTACGGGTCCGGGGCGGTCCCGTCGGACTGGCCGGGCCGGCCGGGCTCGCCGCCGAAGTCACCGTAGACGCCGTAGGAGCCGGTGTCGTCCGGCAGGGGCTGCGGCGCGTACACGGCGGTGGACTCGGCGGCCGTGGGCTCCAGGGGGCGGACCGGGGTGAAGACGTCGTCCGGCTCGTCGTCGTCGCGTCCGAAGGCCGGGTCCTCGGGCTCGGGCGCGGGACGACCGGGCGCGCCGTCCGGACCGGCCGCTTCGGCGGTCGCGTCGTCGGCGGCTTCGGGCCCGGTGGCGTCGGGGGCCGGGTCCTTGCGGCCGGACCTGCCGCGGCGGCGCTTGGTGCCTTCGGCGGCACTCGGCTGCCTGACCGCCCAGCCCGCGACGAAGCCGCGGCGGAAGGAGAGCGTCACGTAGGTCTGCCCGACCGCGAAGGTGATCGCGCCCAGCGCGATCACCAGAACGGACGGCATGAGGACACCGACCACCACGCAGAGGAAACCGCCGAAGGCGAGCAGCCGCCAGCGCAGGCGCGCCTTGTACTGCAACAGCACTTCACCGAGCAACCACAGCGCGACGATGCCGAACGCGATGTAGAGGACCGCCCAGCCCATGTACGCCCCTCTCCCAGTGGTCGCCCCGCAGTGTGTCGTACAGGGGTGCGACCGGTCTAGGCCCGCGGTGGGTGGTGCAGGCCCAGGTTCTCGTAGATTTCCAGCGTCGCCGTGGAGTTGTTGAGCGTGATGAAGTGCAGCCCGGGCACTCCTTCGGCCAGCAGCCGCGCGCAGAACTCGGTGGCGAACTCGATGCCAATGGAGCGTACAGCGGCCGGATCGTCCTTCGCTGCGAGGATCCGGTCTTTGAGGGCGTCCGGGAAGGCCGCGTTGGTGAGCGACGGGATCCGTGCGAGCGTCTTGGCGCCGGCGATCGGCATGACCTCGGGGATGATGGGTGTCTCACAGCCCGCGGCGGCGACCCGGTCGCGCAGCCGCAGGTAGTCCTCCGGGTGGAAGAACATCTGTGTGATGGCGTAGTCGGCGCCCGCGCGGCACTTGCCGACGAAGTGACGGACGTCGGCGTCCCAGTCGGCGGAGCGCGGGTGCATCGCGGGGAAGGCCGCGACGCCGACGCAGAAGTCCCCGGAGGTCTTGATCAGTTCGACGAGTTCGGCGGCGTACCGCAGGCCGCGGGGGTGCGGCACCCACTCGCCCATCGGGTCGCCGGGCGGGTCGCCGCGCAGGGCCAGCATGTTGCGGATCCCGGCGTCGGCGTACTGCCCGATGATGTTGCGCAGGTCGGCCACGGAGTGGTCGACGGCGGTGAGGTGCGCGATCGGGGTGAGGGTGGTGTCCGACGCGATGGCCTCCGTCGCCTTGACGGTGCCGGCGCGGGTGGAGCCGCCCGCGCCGTAGGTCACGGAGACGAAGTCGGGCGCCACGGCCTCGACCCGGCGCAGCGCGTTCCACAGGTTCCGCTCGCCCTTCGGGGTCTTGGGGGCGTAGAACTCGAACGAATACGTCGTCTTGCCGGTCGCGAGCATGTCGCGGACGGTACGGGCGTGGTCCGACCTGGTGGATGCGGTGCCGAGGGCCATACCCGCAGGTTAGCCAGGGTGTGGCGGTCCCCCAACCGGACGTTGGCGTTTTGCCCGATTTGCCGACTTGTTGTCCACTCCTTGGACAGTTCGCCCCATGGGCCGGCCGGACGGCCCGCACCGCCGGGAGGGCCTGATATGGCTCCCCGCCGAACGGCGGCCCCAAGTTCCCCTACCGCCGGGCCGGTCACGCCTGCCGCAGACGCTTCGCGAACTCCGCCGCCGCCGCGCCGGGGTCGCCGGCCTCGGTGATCGCCCGGACCACGACGACGCGCCGGGCGCCGGCCTCCAGCACCTGGTCCAGGTTGCCGAGGTCGATGCCGCCGATGGCGAACCAGGGCCGGTCGGTGCCGAGGGAGGCGGTGTGGCGGACCAGGTCGAGGCCCGGCGCGTGGCGGCCGGGCTTGGTCGGGGTGGGCCAGCAGGGGCCCGTGCAGAAGTAGTCGACGCCGTCCTGTACGGCCGCGGCGGCGGCCTCGGACTCGGCGTGGGTGGAGCGGCCGATCAGGACGTCGTCGCCGAGTATCGCGCGCGCCGCGGGGACGGGCAGGTCGCCCTGGCCCAGGTGCAGCACGTCCGCGCGGGCGGCGTGGGCGACGTCCGCGCGGTCGTTGACCGCGAGCAGTCTGCCGTGGCGGGCACAGGCGTCGGCGAACACCTCCAGGTGCGCCAGCTCCTCCCCGGCCTCCATGCCCTTGTCGCGCAGTTGCACGATGTCGACGCCGCCCGCGAGGACCGCGTCGAGGAACTCGGGCAGGTCGCCCCGGTCCCGGCGGGCGTCCGTGCACAGGTACAGGCGCGCGTCGGCCAGGCGGGCGCGGGCGGCGGCTGCGGCGGTGTCGGACATACGGGGTCCCCCCTGGGATCGGTTGCGGTGTGTCGATGGCGTACGGGCCACGGCCTTCGGAGGTCCGGGGGCGGTCTCGGGCCGGTCTCTGCCTGCCTCTGCCTGCCTCGGCCGGGAACGACCGCGGCCCGTACGCCGGACGGATGGTTCGGTCCGGGCGGCGGGCGGCCCGGACAGCGGGCCGCCCTGTCAGTGCGCCCGGGGTCAGACGGCGAGCGCCTGGGCGCGGCGCTTCACCTCCGTGCCGCGATTCTCGCTCAGGGCCTGGGCCGGGGTGCCGGGCAGGGTCGGGTCGGGGGTGAAGAGCCACTCGATCATCTCTTCGACCGTGAAGCCGTCGTCCCGCAGGAGCGTCAGGGTCCCGGACAGGCCCTTGACGACCTTGTCCTCGTCGATGAAGGCGGCGGGGACGTGCAGCGCGCGGTTCTCACCACGGCGTACGGCGATGAGCTGGCCCTCCTTGACCAGCTGCCGCACACGCGTCACCTCGACGCCGAGCTTCTCGGCGATGTCGGGCAGGGTCAGCCAGGCGGGGACGAGCGCATCGGTCTTCGCGTCAATCTCGGTCACGGAACCAAGCGTGCCATCTGCCACTGACACTCGGAAGCCGACCCCGCCCACCTGGGCGGAGGCCGTTCGGTGCGGTTCGCTAGGCGGCGGCCGCCTTCAGCGGCCGTGACGGGTCGGCCAGCAGCGCGGGATCCATCGCCGTGCCCGCCTCGATGAGCCGTCTGCCCTGCGCGAGATCCCGCGGCCGGCCTACCGCCAACAGGGCGACCAGGCGGCTGCCGCGCAGCCAGCAGACCGTCCAGGCGGGGCCGGAGGGGTCGCCGCGCCAGACGGTGGTGTCGGCCGAGGTGTGGTGTCCGGCGTACTGCACGAAGCGGCCGAACTGCTCGGACCAGAAGTACGGCACCGGGTCGTAGACGGCCGGGGTCAGGCCGATCACGTTGGCGGCGACCGTACGCGGTCCCTGGAGCGCGTTGTCCCAGTGGTGGACCAGCAGGCGCTCGCCGTACCGGCCCGACGGGAAGGAGGCGCAGTCGCCGACCGCGTACACGTCCGCCGCACCGGCGCGCAGGTGGTCGTCGGCGAGCACTTCTCCGCGCTCGCCCAGCTCGATGCCGGAGCCCGCCAGCCAGGCGGTCGCGGGGCGGGCGCCGATGCCGACGACGACAGCGCCCGCGGGCAGGCGTGCCCCGTCGTCGAGCACGACCGCGCCGGGCTCGACGCGCGCCACGCGCGCGTGGGTGCGCAGCTCGGTACCGCTGTCGGCGTACCAGGCGGTCATCGGGGCAGCCACTTCGGCGGGCAGGACGCCCGCCAGCGGCCGGTCGGCGGCCTCCACGACCGTCACGGCGCAGCCCGCCTCGCGCGCGGCCGTGGCGAACTCGGCGCCGATCCAGCCCGCGCCGACCACGACGACGTCGTGCTGCTCGGCGAGGACCGGCCGCAGCCGTTCGGCGTCGTCCAGGGTGCGCAGCAGGTGCACGCCCGGGACGTCCTCGGCGCCGGGCAGCCGCATCGGCTCCGCGCCCGTGGCGAGGACCAGCACGTCGTACGGGACGGGTCCCTCGGAGGTGTCGAGCACATGGGCTTCGGGACGGACGGCCAGGGCCTCGCAGCCGAGCCGCAGCTCCAGGCCGAGCGCCTCGAAGTCGACGTCGAAGGCGGACCCCTCGGCCTTGCCGAGCAGGACGGCCTTGGACAGCGGTGGCCGGTCGTAGGGCTGGTGGGGTTCGGCGCCGATCAGGACGACGGTGCCGGTGAAGCCCTGCTCGCGCAGGGCGACCGCGGTCTGCACGCCGGCCATGCCCGCGCCGACGACGACCACGCGCCGCGGCTGGGCGGTGCCCTGTTCCTGCGTCTGCTCGCTCACCTGATCACCATAGTCACCTGACGTTTTGTCAGTCAGGGGGCGTGCGGAGTGACGTGCTCCACAACGCCCGCCGCCGCCCCGTCCCCCGGGGCCACGCCCGTGAACGCCGCGGCCGCCGACGCCATGCCCGCGGACGTCACCCGCCCACCTGTTCCACCACGCTCGTGCCGCTCCCGGCCTGCGACTCCCACTCCCACGTCTCCTCCAGCCGCACCCGTCCGTCGGGGAGTTCGACCACCGTCGAGACGCAGTGCCCCGAGGATGTGGTGCCGTCGTGCTTGAGCTGGACGTACCGGAAGTCGAGCCGGTCGCCCGCCCGGGTGCCCACCAGATGACCGCGGACGACGTCACCGCCCGCGTACTCGGCCCAGATCTCACCGCCCCGCTCGTGGTAGGTGAAGCGGGTGCGGGTCCCCACCTGGCCGGGGGCCTGGTCGGCGACGGGGGCGAGGACGAGACCGTCCAGCGAGGGCGGCATACAGGAGGCTCCCTTACAAAAGCGCTGCTCCAGGGGCTAGGGTGGCCACCGTACAAGCACTCGCGGGAGCCCGGACGCACCGGGCTGAGAGGGAGGCTGGCGGCCTCCGACCGTACGAACCTGATCCGGGTCATGCCGGCGAAGGGAGGGGCTGGACGCCCATGTCGTTGCCACGTACGTCAGACGTCCTCGTCGTCGGGGGCGGGATCATCGGGCTCGTGACCGCCTGGCGCGCGGCCCGCAGCGGGCTGGCCACGGCCGTGGTGGATCCCGAGCCGGGCGGCGGTGCCGCGCAGGTGGCGGCCGGGATGCTGGCCGCCGTCACGGAACTGCACTACGGCGAGGAGACGCTGCTCGGGCTGAACCTGGCCTCGGCCCGCCGCTACCCGGACTTCGCGGCCGAGCTGACCGAGCTGACCGGCCTCGACCTCGGATACCGCAGGTGCGGGACGCTCGCCGTGGCGCTGGACGCCGACGACCGCGCCCACCTGCGGGAGCTGCACGCCCTGCAACAGCGCTCCGGCCTGGAGTCGGAATGGCTGTCGGGCCGTGAGTGCCGGCGCCTGGAGCCGATGCTGGCGCCGGGCGTGCGCGGCGGGCTCCGGGTGGACGGCGACCACCAGATCGACCCGCGGCGGCTGGCTGCCGCCCTGGTGGCCGCCTGCGAGCGCACCGGCGTCCTCTTCCACCGCACGTGGGCCGAGCGGCTCACCGTCGAGCGGGAGCGGGCCACGGGCTGCGTGCTGCGCGAAGGCACCGCGCTCGGCGCCGAGCAGGTGGTGCTGGCCGCCGGCAGCCTCAGCGGACGCCTCGCGGGGGTCCCGGACGAGCTGCTGCCGCCGGTGCGGCCGGTGAAGGGGCAGGTGCTGCGGCTGACCGTGCCGAAGCGGTACGCGCCGTTCCTGAGCCGCACGGTGCGGGCCGTGGTGCGCGGCGGCCACCTCTACCTGGTGCCGCGGCTCAGCGGCGAGCTGGTCGTCGGGGCCACCAGCGAGGAGCTGGGCTGGGACACCACGGTGACGGCGGGCGGCGTCTACGAGCTGCTGCGCGACGCGCACGAGCTGGTGCCCGGCATCACCGAGCTGCCGCTGACCGAGACCCGGGCCGGGCTGCGCCCCGGCTCCCCCGACAACGCGCCGCTGCTCGGCCCGACCGGTCTGGACGGGCTGCTCGTGGCGACCGGCCACTACCGCAACGGCGTGCTGCTCACGCCGGTCACCGGTGACGTCATGGCCCACGTGCTGACGACCGGCGAGCTGCCGGACGAGGCCCGCCCCTTCACCCCGCGGCGCTTTCGCGCCGCCGCCCTCACGGAGCAGTCCGCATGACCCTCCCCGTCCGCATCTCCGTCAACGGCGAGCCGCGCGAGTTCGCGCCCGGCACAGCCCTGGACACCGTCGTGCGGGCCCTGACCGCGGCGCCCTCCGGGGTGGCCGCCGCCCTCAACGAGACCGTCGTCCCGCGCGACCGGTGGCCCGCCACCGCCCTGACCGAGGGCGACCGCGTCGAGATCCTCACCGCCGTCCAAGGAGGCTGACCCATGGCCGACGACCCCTTCGTCCTCGGTGGTACGTCCTTCACGTCCCGGCTGATCATGGGCACCGGCGGGGCGCCCAGCCTGGACGTCCTCGAACGGTCGCTGGTGGCCTCCGGCACGGAGCTGACCACGGTCGCGATGCGCCGGGTGGACCCTTCCGTGCACGGCTCCGTGCTGTCCGTGCTGGAAGAGCTCGGCATCCGGGTGCTGCCCAACACCGCGGGCTGCTTCACGGCCGGCGAGGCGGTCCTCACCGCCCGCCTCGCCCGGGAGGCGCTCGGCACCGACCTGGTCAAACTGGAGGTCATCGCCGACGAGCGCACGCTGCTGCCCGACCCCATCGAACTGCTGGACGCGGCGGAGACGCTGGTCGACGACGGCTTCACGGTGCTGCCGTACACCAACGACGACCCCGTACTCGCCCGGAAGCTGGAGGACGTCGGCTGCGCCGCGATCATGCCGCTGGGCTCGCCGATCGGGTCCGGGCTCGGGATCCGCAACCCGCACAACTTCCAGCTGATCGTGGAGCACGCGCGCGTGCCGGTGATCCTGGACGCGGGCGCCGGCACGGCCTCGGACGCGGCGCTGGCCATGGAGCTGGGCTGCGCGGGCGTGATGCTCGCCTCGGCGGTGACGCGGGCGCAGGAACCGGCGCTCATGGCCGAGGCGATGCGGCACGCGGTGACGGCCGGCCGCCTGGCCCGGCTGGCGGGCCGCATCCCCCGGCGGCACTTCGCCCAGGCGTCCTCCCCGGCGGACGGCCTGGCCGACCTGGACCCGGAACGCCCGGCCTTCTGAAGCGGGGCGGGGCCGGCGTCCGAAATCCGGCCGGGCCCACGTGCGTACCCGGCCCGACCCCGTGTCCGAAGCCCGGCCGAGGGCACGTGGGCGACCGGAGCGAGCCCGCCCGCGCAACCGGGCCGAGCCCACGCGTGAAGACGGACGCGCCCCTGTCCGGAGCGCGGCCGGGGCGCGTCCGTACCCCGACCGAGCCCGCGCCCTGCCCAGCCGAGGGAGCGCGAGGTTCCGGAGCGAGCACACCTCGGAACGGGAGCGGTCCCGGGTCCGGAGCCCGGCCGAGGGAGCGCGAGGTCTCGGAGCGAGCACGCCCGCCGAACCGGGGGCCGAGCCCACGCACGAAGCCAGGCCGAGGCCACTGGGGGGCCCGGTGGGGCTCCCGCGGCCCCTGGTGGGCCACCCGTAGGCCCCCGGCCGGGCCGCCCGTGATCCCCGCCCGGGCCCCGCCCGTGACCCGGGCCGGGCCCGTGCGCCCCGTGTGAGCTCTCCGCTCGGCGCCCGCGCGCGTGGGAAGCGTCACAGCTCGGCTGCAGTCCCGGGGTGGGGGCCCGCTCGGCGGCTCGGGTGTCCGTGGCGGCTCGTAGACTCCCCTGCGTGGATACGACCCTTCAGGACCCTCTCGTCGGGCAGGTGCTCGACGGCCGGTATCGCGTCGACGCGCGGATCGCCGTCGGCGGGATGGCCACGGTCTACCGGGGCCTGGACACCCGCCTGGACCGCGTTCTCGCGCTCAAGGTGATGCACCCCGCGCTCGCGGCCGACGGTTCGTTCGTGGAGCGGTTCATACGGGAGGCCAAGTCGGTGGCCCGCCTGGACCACCCGAACGTGGTGCAGGTCTTCGACCAGGGCACCGACGGGTCGTACGTCTACCTGGCCATGGAGTACATCGCCGGCTGCACGCTGCGTGACGTGCTGCGCGAGCGCGGGGCGCTCCAGCCGCGGGCCGCGCTGGACATCCTGGAGCCGGTGCTCGCGGCGCTCGGTGCGGCGCACCGCGCCGGGTTCGTGCACCGGGACATGAAGCCGGAGAACGTCCTGATAGGGGACGACGGCCGGGTCAAGGTCGCCGACTTCGGACTGGTCCGGGCCGTGGACTCGGTCACCAGCACCACCGGCGCCGTCCTCGGGACCGTCTCCTACCTCGCCCCCGAGCAGATCAAGCAGGGCACCGCCGATCCCCGGGTCGACGTGTACGCGTGCGGTGTCGTGCTGTACGAGATGCTCACCGGTGGCAAGCCCCACCAGGGCGACAGCCCCGCCCAGGTGTTGTACCAGCACCTGCACGAGGACGTGCCGGCCCCCTCCGCCACCGTCCCCGGACTGCCGTTCGCGCTGGACGAGCTGGTCGCGGCGGCCACCGCGCGCACCCCGGACGTCCGCCCGCACGACGCCGTGGCGCTGCTCGCCCGGGTCCGCGAGGCCCGCGCGGCGCTCACCGCGCAGCAGCTGGACGCCCTGCCGCCGCAGGCCCGCAGCGCCGGGCACGACAACGCCCAGGACCGTACGAGCGTGATCCCGCGCGCGCTGACGGTGCCGCGCCCGCTGCCCGTCGACGAGGACGCCGAAGCCGCCGCGACCGGGGCCGCGCTCCACCGCACCAGCCGCCTGGAGACGCCCGCGGCTCTCGCGGCCCGGCGCCCGGGGCGGCGGCCCCGGCGGCTGGTGCTGACCGTGGTCGCCGCCGTCCTGCTGGTCCTCGGTGTCGGCGGTGGCGTGTGGTACATCAACTCCGGCCAGTTCACGAAGGTGCCGCCGCTGCTGGCGAAGACCGAGACGCAGGCCCGGGCGCGGCTCGGGAAGGCCGGGCTCGATGTCAAGGCCGTCGAGCACGCCTACAGCGACACCGTGAGGCGCGGCACGGTCATCAGCACGGACCCCGCCGCGGGCGCCCGGATCCGCAGCCACGACGGGGTGACCCTCACCGTCTCCGACGGCCCGGAGACCGTGAAGGTGCCGGATCTCAAGGGCCGCCCGCTGGGCGCGGCCCAGGGCCTGCTGAAGAAGGCCGGGCTGGAGCCGGGCATGGTGAGCCGCGCGTTCAGCGAGGACGTCACCGCGGGCTCGGTGATCAGCACGAACCCCGACCCGGGCACCGCGCGGCACGCGGGCTCGGCGATAGCGCTCGTGGTCAGCAAGGGCCGCCCGGTGGACGTCCCGGACGTCACGGGTGAGGACCTGGATCAGGCGAAGTCCGACCTGGAGGACGCGGGCCTGAAGGTGACGGTCGCCTCCGAGCAGGTCAACTCCGAGTTCGACAAGGGCCAGGTCGCCCGGCAGACCCCGGCGGCCGACGGCAAGGCGGCCGAGGGCGAGACGGTCACGCTGACGCTGTCCAAGGGCCCGGAGATGGTCGAGGTCCCGGACGTGACGGGAGACAGCGTCGACGACGCGAAGAAGGCACTGCGGGACGCCGGTTTCCAGGTCGAGGAGGACCGCGGGTTCCTCGGGCTGTTCGGCGACACCGTGAAGAAGCAGTCGGTGGTGGGCGGCGAGCAGGCGCCGAAGGGGTCCACTATCAAGATCACCATCAGGTGACGAGACGGGGATCACGACGGCCCGCCGCCACCGGCCGCGGGCCGTCGTGACACCCTGAACGGGTGAGCAGTCAGCCGTCCCCCGCTTCCCCCTCCCGGCCCGGCGCCGTCCGCGAACCGGTCGCCCTCCGCAATCCGGTCGGCGGCCATGTCCCGGTGGCCGGCGGTCTCCACCGCGTCGGCCTGTCCTACGCCCGTGAGCTGGGGGCCGAGACGGTGCAGGTCTTCGTCGCCAACCCGCGCGGCTGGGCGACGCCGGCCGGTGACCCGCGCCAGGACGAGGCGTTCCGCGCGGCCTGTGCCGAGGAGTCCGTCCCGGCCTACGTCCACGCGCCCTACCTGATCAACTTCGGCTCGCACACCGAGGCGACCGTGGAGCGCTCGGTCCACTCGCTGCGGCACTCGCTGCGGCGCGGGCGCGAGATCGGCGCGCTGGGCGTCGTCGTGCACACCGGGAGCGCCACCGGCGGCCGGGACCGGGCGGTGGCGCTGAAGCAGGTACGGGAGCACATGCTGCCGCTGCTCGACGAGCTGACCCATGACGACGACCCGTACCTGCTCCTGGAGTCGACCGCGGGCCAGGGCGCGTCGCTGTGCTCGCGCACCTGGGACTTCGGACCGTACTTCGAGGCACTGGACGCCCATCCGAAGCTGGGCGTGTGCCTGGACACCTGCCACATCTTCGCCGCCGGGCACGACCTGACCGGCCCGGACGGGATGCGCCAGACGCTCGACCTGCTGGTTGACACCGTCGGCGAGGGACGGCTGAGGCTCATCCACGCCAACGACTCCAAGGACGTGGCGGGTGCCCACAAGGACCGGCACGAGAACATCGGCGCGGGCCACATCGGCGAGGATCCGTTCCGCGCCCTGATGGCGCACCCGGCGACCGCGGGCGTGCCGCTGGTCATCGAGACGCCGGGCGGCAAGGAGGGGCACGCGGCGGACGTGGCCCGTCTGAAGCGGCTCAGGGACGGCTGAGCCGGAGCCTCACAGCCCCGGGCCGTCCTCGGCTTCCTCCTGGTAGGAGTAGCGCTGTTCCTTCCAGGGGTCGCCGATGTTGTGGTATCCGCGTTCCTCCCAGAAGCCACGGCGGTCCGTGGTCATGTACTCCACGCCCCGGACCCACTTGGGGCCCTTCCAGGCGTACAGGTGGGGGACGATCAGGCGGAGCGGGAAGCCGTGCTCGGCGGTGAGCAGTTCGCCGTCCTTGTGGGTGGCGAAGAGGGTGGTTGCGGCCGTGAAGTCCGCGAGGCGCAGGTTGGAACTGAAGCCGTACTCCGCCCAGACCATCACATGGGTGACGTCCGGCGCGGGCGGCGCGATGTCCAGGACCGTACGGGCCGGGATGCCGCCCCACTCGGCGCCGAGCATGCTGAACTTCGTCACGCAGTGCAGGTCGGCGACGCGCGTGGTGTACGGCAGGGCCGTGAACTCCTCGTGGGTCCAGCAGTGCTTCTCGCCGTCGGCGGTCGCGCCGAAGACCCGGAAGTCCCAGCGCTCGGGGCGGAACTTGGGCACCGGCCCGTAGTGGGTGACAGGCCAGCCGCGCTGCAGCCGCTGCCCCGGCGGAAGCTCCGGCTGTGCCGCCGCTCCCCGCGCTGCTCCCGACGCCTCCCCAGACGAGCGTTCCACCGGCTGACCCATGCCTCCATCCTGACAGACCGGGCGGGGTGCACATGACCAGCCCCGCATGCATTCGGACAACTCGCATAAGTGTGCACTTACTGGACGAGTGTAGGTGCCGGTGCAATCATGCGGCGCTATCGGACCGTACCGGCCCAAATCGTCCCAGTCAGGCCCGTCAGCCCAGAAGGAGTTCTCCGCATGCAAGGCGACCCCGAGGTCATCGAACTGCTCAACGAGCAGCTCACCGCCGAGCTGACCGCGATCAACCAGTACTTCCTGCACGCCAAGCTCCAGGACCACAAGGGGTGGTCCAAGCTCGCCGAGTACACCCGGGCCGAGTCGTTCGACGAGATGCGGCATGCGGAGATCCTCACCGACCGCATCCTGCTGCTTGACGGCCTGCCCAACTACCAGCGGCTCTTCCACGTGCAGGTCGGGCAGACGGTGACCGAGATGTTCCGGGCCGACCGGCAGATCGAGGTGGAGGCCATCGACCGGCTGCGCCGCGGCGTGGAGGTGATGCGCGACAAGGGCGACATCACGTCGGCCAACGTCTTCGAGGCGATCCTGGCCGACGAGGAACACCACATCGACTACCTGGACACCCAGTTGGAGCTGGTCGACAAGCTGGGCGAGGCGCTGTACCTCTCGACGGTCATCGAACAGAGCCAGCCGGACTCGTCGGGCCCCGGCACCGGCGGCTTCTCCGCCCACTGACGGGGCCACCCGGCCGGACGGGTTCCTCAGGCGGCGTCGCCCAGTTCCTCCGGGGCGGCGCCGTCGGCCTGCGGGGCGAGCCGGGCGAGGGCCGGGGCGCGGCGCTCGATCAGTTCACGGCGCGGGCAGGCGCCCCGGCCGAGCAGCGCCTGAATGCGACGGACGCAACCACCGCAGTCCGTGCCCGCCTTGCAGGCCGAGGCGATCTGGCGGGGCGTGCAGGCGCCGCTCTCCGCGTGCTGCTTGACCTGCTGCTCGGTGATGCCGAAGCAACTGCAGACGTACACGCTTCGCTCACCTCCCGCCGGGATCGATCAGTGGTGCCGCCCCGACTTCTCGGTGAGGCAAACCTAACCTTACCGTCAGCTCCTGGCCTGTGAAAGCGGGTGGGGCGCGGACCGTATGTGATCCGCGCCCCACCCCTTCAGGCGGCCCGATGCCTCACTGGTCGCGGTACATCTCCGCGACGAGGAAGGCCAGGTCAAGGGACTGGCTGCGGTTGAGCCGCGGGTCGCAGGCCGTCTCGTAGCGCTGGTGCAGGTCGTCGACGAAGATCTCGTCGCCGCCGCCCACGCACTCGGTGACGTCGTCACCGGTCAGCTCGACGTGGATGCCGCCGGGGTGCGTGCCCAGCTCCTTGTGCACCTCGAAGAAGCCCTTGACCTCGTCGAGCACGTCGTCGAAGCGGCGGGTCTTGTGCCCGGAGGCCGCCTCGAAGGTGTTGCCGTGCATCGGGTCGGTCACCCAGGCCACGGTCGCGCCCGAAGCGGTGACCTTCTCGACCAGCTCGGGCAGCTTGTCGCGGACCTTGTCGGCGCCCATGCGGACGACGAAGGTCAGCCGGCCGGGCTCACGGTCCGGGTCCAGGCGCTCGATGTACTGCAGCGCCTCCTCGGCCGTCGTGGTCGGACCGAGCTTCACACCGATCGGGTTGCGGATCTTCGAGGCGAACTCGATGTGCGCGTGGTCCAGCTGCCGGGTGCGCTCGCCGATCCACACCATGTGCCCGGAGACGTCGTAGAGCTGTCCGGTGCGCGAGTCGACGCGGGTGAGCGCCGTCTCGTAGTCGAGCAGCAGCGCCTCGTGCGAGGAGAAGAACTCGACGGTCTTGAACTCCTCCGGGTCGGTGCCGCAGGCCCGCATGAAGTTCAGCGCGTTGTCGATCTCGCGGGCGAGCTGCTCGTAGCGCTGACCGGAGGGGGACGACTTCACGAAGTCCTGGTTCCAGGCGTGCACCTGGCGCAGGTCGGCGTAGCCGCCGGTGGTGAAGGCGCGCACCAGGTTCAGCGTGGAGGCCGAGGCGTGGTACATCCGCTTCAGCCGCTCGGGGTCGGGGACGCGGGCGGCCTCGGTGAAGTCGAAGCCGTTGACGGAGTCGCCGCGGTAGGTCGGCAGGGTCACGCCGTCGCGGGTCTCGGTCGGCTTGGAGCGCGGCTTGGAGTACTGGCCGGCGATCCGGCCGACCTTCACCACCGGCACCGAGGCGGCGTACGTCAGCACGGCGCCCATCTGCAGGAGCGTCTTGAGCTTGGCCCTGATGTCGTCGGCGGACACCGCGTCGAACGCCTCGGCGCAGTCGCCGCCCTGGAGGAGGAACGCCTCTCCCTTGGCGACGGCCGCCATCCGGGCACGCAGGTTGTCGCACTCCCCGGCGAAGACGAGCGGCGGGAAGCTCTCCAACTCGGTGATCACCTTACGGAGAGCGCCCTGGTCCGGATACTCCGGCTGCTGGGCCGCCGGGAGGTCTCGCCAGGTGTTCATGTCGATGATGGAGGCGTTTGGGTTCACGCCCCCAGCCTACGGGCTGCGTGCGCGGTGCCGGCCCCATGCCCAAACTGTGGGACACCGGGTCCCGGGGAGCCGGCACCCGGCACCCCGCACCCGGCGGGGAACAGATCGCGCCGTCTCAGGCGGGCCCGGGCCTTCCGGCCGCCCTCACGCGCCGGTCCCCACGTCCAGCTGGTTCCGGTCGACGTTGATCTTCGAGCCGCCGTACGTCTCGGTCCGGTCCCCCGCGTACTGGTGGACGCGCTGCCCGTCGGTCCACAGGGCGGCGGGCAGGGCCGCGTCGGTGGTGACGGCCTCGTCGTTCCAGCGCGCGAAGTGGATCACGTCCGGCAGGGTGGTCCTGGTGGCGTTGCCGACCAGGTCGGCGACCAGGGAGGAGACGCTGCCGTACGCCCCGGAGCGGTAGCCCAGCTCGTGCAGCCGGCCGGTCCAGGCCTCTAGGTAGCCGAGGACGCGGGCGGTGAGGGCGGCGCCGGGCGTGTACTGCTCCAGGTCGTTGTAGAGCACCGAGCCCTTGCCCAGCCCGAGCGCGCCGGCCTGGGCGACGGCGTCGTCGGCGGCGGCCTTCCCCTGGGCCGCCGGGTCGGTGATGGCCGCGCAGCCGGCGGTGCAGCTCCCGGCGTCGGCGGCCGGCTGCGGGCCGACGTAGAGCGGGAGGAGGCGCCAGCCCTTGGCGTACTGGGTGCGCACCCAGCCGGCAGTGAGGTTCGCCTGGGCGCAGCCGCGGTTGACGCCGCCGATGTAGATGCCGACGGCGCCGTAGGGCGAGCCGGCCTTCCAGGCGTCCATGGCGCTCTGGCCCGGCGCCGTACAGGTGTCGAAGCCCTTCCCCCGGTGGGCGGTGGCGTCGGCGGGAAGGGCCGGGACGGACACGGCGGGGTCCGCGGTCTCGGAGCGCGCGGCGGAGACGGGCAGCCCCGCGCTGTCCAGCACGCGTTCGACCGTGGCCCGGTCGTCGCGGTAGGGGGCCGTGACGGCGATCCCTTCGGCCGCCGCCGTGGCGTGGAAGAGGTGGGCGGTGCGGTTCTCGGTGACGGCGGCCTTCGCCGCGGTGGCCGGCCGCACCCACAGCGCCTCGGTGCTGCCGGCGACCCGGGCCGGGCAGTCCTGGTCCCCGCCCGGATCGCCCAGGTAGACGGCGTGCCGGTCGAAGCGGACGCAGGCCGAGGGGTGCGCGGCGAGGTCGACGACCTCCCAGCCGGCGGGGACGGTGAAGGTGTGGCCGCGGTAGGCGACGGTCCTCGTCGCGCCGCCGGACGGCCCACTGGGCGGGCCACCGGACGCGGTGCCGGCGGCGGCCGGAACGCCTGTGGCGCCGACCGCGAGGGCGGCGCAGGCGGTCAGCGCGGACAGGAAGGCCCGGGCGCGGGGCGTACGGCGGTACGGGCGGGAGGAGTGCGGGTGGGGCCGGGGCGGGCGTGGTGGGCGGATGGCGGGCTCCTCGGTCGGGCGGGGCTCGGACGCCCGCCCTCCTTCCACCTCCCGTGCCCGGGTGAAACCGGCGTGTGGTGCGTCCGGGCGACCCCGCGCGCCGGGTGCGGTAAGGTGCGGGGCATGTTCGCGCACTCGACCCAGATCCAGAACTGGTGGTGGACCGCTTCTCCGGCGGCCCGCTGACTGCGCGTATCCAGACTTCGCGAAGGCCGCCCGAGGGGCGGCCTTCGGCGTTTTCGGGGTCGTTCCTCACCGACATCGATCACGGCATCGATCACGACAGTGATCGCGGCGGTGGTCACTCTCATCGACGGAAGAGGACCCATGGACCTGGACCTGGCACGGCTCCTGCACGACGAGCGCCCCTTCGCCCTGCTCAGGCGCCGCACGCCCGGACACGACCACGACCTGGTCGAGGTGCTCCTCGGCCCGGTGTCCACGTGCGAGCGCCTGGCCGACCTGCCCGAGGAGGGGCTCTGGCCCTGGTCCCGTTCCGGCAGATCCGCGAGCGGGGCTTCGACGTCCGCGACGACGGCACCCCGCTGACGGTGCTGACCCCGGAGGAGACGTACACCCTGCCGCTCGCCGAGGCGCTGGCGCAGCTGCCCGCGCACGAGGTCCGCGTCGAGGGCGGCGGTTTCGACGTCGGTGACGAGGAGTACGCGCGGATCGTCGGGCGGGTGCTGCGTGAGGAGATCGGCACGGGCGAGGGCGCCAACTTCGTGATCCGGCGGACGTACGAGGGCGGGATCCCGGGCTTCGGCCGGGCCGACGCGCTGGCGCTGTTCCGGCGGCTGCTGGAGGGCGAGCGGGGGGCGTACTGGACGTTCGTCGTGCACACCGGAGACCGGAAGGGGCCCGAAGGGCCTTCCTCGCAAGGGCGGGGGTGGGAGGCGGGGCGCACGCTGGTGGGCGCGAGCCCCGAGGTGCATGTGCGGATGTCCGGCGGCACGGTCGTCATGAACCCGATCAGCGGCACGTACCGCTACCCCGCCGAGGGGCCGACCCCCGAGCACCTGCTCGGTTTCCTCGCCGACGGCAAGGAGATCGAGGAGCTGTCGATGGTCGTCGACGAGGAACTGAAGATGATGTGCACCGTCGGCGACATGGGCGGGGTCGTGGTCGGGCCCCGGCTGAAGGAGATGGCGCACCTCGCGCACACCGAGTACGAGCTGCGCGGCCGCTCCTCGCTGGACGTGCGCGAGGTGCTCAGAAAGACCATGTTCGCGGCGACCGTCACCGGGTCGCCGGTGCAGAACGCCTGCCGGGTCATCGAACGCCACGAGGTCGGCGGGCGCGGCTACTACGCGGGCGCCCTGGCCCTGCTCGGCCGGGACGCGGGCGGCGCGCAGACCCTGGACTCCCCCATCCTGATCCGCACCGCCGACATCGACGCGGCCGGGCGGCTGCGGGTCCCGGTCGGCGCGACGCTGGTGCGCGGCTCCGACCCGGCGAGCGAGGTGGCCGAGACCCATGCGAAGGCGGCGGGCGTGCTGGCCGCCCTGGGCGTACGGCCCGCCCGGCCGCGCGCGGAGCGGGAGCGGCCGCGCCTCGCCGACGACCCGCGGGTGCGGGCGGCGCTGGACGGGCGCCGGGCCTCGCTGGCGCCGTTCTGGCTGCGGATGCAGGAGACGTCGGACGTGCTGTCGGGGCACGCGCTGGTGGTGGACGGCGAGGACACGTTCACCGCGATGCTCGCGCACGTCCTGCGGTCCTCGGGTCTTGAGGTCACCGTCCGCCGCTACGACGAGCCCGGGCTGCGCGCGGCCGTCCTCGCGCACGAGGGGCCGGTCGTGCTCGGGCCCGGCCCCGGCGACCCGTCCGACCTGGACGATGCGAAGATGCGGATGCTGCGCGCGCTGACCGCCGAGGTGATCGCCGCGCACCGGCACGGCGTGCTCGGCGTCTGCCTCGGGCACGAGCTGATCGCGGCCGAGCTGGGCCTGGAGATCGTCCGCAAGGAGGTGCCGTACCAGGGTGCGCAGACGACGGTCGACCTGTTCGGCCGGCCGGAGACGGTCGGCTTCTACAACAGCTTCGTGGCGCGCTGCGACGACGAGGTCCACGCCGAGCTGGCCGCGCACGGCATCGAGGTGAGCCGCGGCGCGAACGGTGAGGTGCACGCACTGCGCGGGCTCGCGGGCGCGCCGGGGAGCGGGTTCGCGTCGGTGCAGTTCCACCCGGAGTCGGTGCTGACGCTGAACGGGGCGTCGATCGTGACGGGCCTGGTGGGTCAGCTGCGCGGGACCAGCACGTTCTCCGAGCGGCGGCCCGCCTTGTAGTCCAGGACGTTGCGCACGGTGGTGCCGACGATCTGCCGCAGGGCGTCCTCGGTGTAGTACGCCTGGTGGGAGGTGACCAGGACGTTGGGGAAGGTGACCAGGCGGGCCAGGATGTCGTCCTCGATGGCCTCCAGGGACTTGTCGAGGAAGAACAGACCCGCCTCGGACTCGTAGACGTCCAGGCCGACGCCGGTGAAGCGGCCCTCGCGCAGTTCGGTGACGAGGGCCGCGGTGTCGACGAGGCCGCCGCGGCTGGAGTTCACCAGGATCGCGTCGTCCTTCATCGCCTTCAGGGCGTCCGCGTCGATGAGGTGCTGGGTCTGGGGCATCAGCGGCACGTGCAGGGAGACCAGGTCGGACTCGGCGAGGAGCTGGTCCTTGTGGACGTACGTCATGCCGAGTTCCATGCAGGCGGGGTTCTCGGCGATGTCCCAGCCCAGCAGCCGCATGCCGAAGCCGTGGGCGATCCGGGCGAACGCCTCGCCGATCTTGCCGGTGCCGAGCACTCCTGCGGTGCGGCCGTGCAGGTCGCGGCCCATCAGCCCGTCGAGCCGGAAGTCGAAGTCGCGGGTGCGGGTGGAGGCGCGCACGATGCGCCGGTTGACCGCGAGGGCGAGCGTCCAGGCGAACTCGGCGACCGCGTAGGGCGAGTAGAACGAGACCCGGGCGACCGTCATGCCGAGCCGTTCGGCGGCGTGCAGGTCGATGTTGTTGAAGCCGGTGGAGCGCTGGGCGACCAGCCGGGTGCCGCCGGCCGCGAGGGTCTCCAGGACGCGGGCGCCGAGTTGGGCGTTGACGCTGGTGGAGACGATCTCGTAGCCGGCGGCGATGGGCGCGGTGTCCTCGTTGAGGAAGACGTCCAGGCAGCGGACCTCCTGGTGGTCCCGGAAGGCGTGCTCGATCAGGGGCTTCTCGTCGGCCTGCACTCCGAAGGCCAGGATCTCCACGGCGACTCCCGTTCTGGTGGGGTATGAGCCGAATATACGGGGATGTACGGGGGCCGTACGGCTCATACCCCTCGCGACCGGTCCCGTCGGTCCCTTGCGGTCAGCCGAAGAAGACCCCGGCCTCCTCGTACAGCTTCGGGTCCACGGTCTTCAGCTTGGCGGTGGCCTCGGCGATCGGGACGCGGACGATGTCGGTGCCGCGCAGGGCGACCATCTTGCCGAAGTCGCCGTCGTGGACGCAGTCGACGGCGTGCAGGCCGAAGCGGGTGGCGAGCCAGCGGTCGAAGGCGCTGGGCGTGCCGCCGCGCTGGATGTGCCCGAGGACGGTGGTCCGCGCCTCCTTGCCGGTGCGCTTCTCGATCTCCTTGGCCAGCCACTCGCCGACCCCGGAGAGGCGGACGTGCCCGAAGGAGTCCAGCGACCCGTCCTTGAGCACCATCTGGCCGTCCTTGGGCATGGCGCCCTCGGCGACGACCACGATCGGGGCGTAGGACGCCTTGAAGCGGGAGGTGATCCAGGCGCAGACCTGGTCGACGTCGAAGCGCTGCTCGGGGACGAGGATGACGTTCGCGCCGCCGGCGAGGCCGGAGTGCAGGGCGATCCAGCCCGCGTGACGGCCCATCACCTCGCAGACCAGGACCCGCATGTGGGACTCGGCGGTGGTGTGCAGGCGGTCGATGGCCTCGGTGGCGATGCCTACGGCGGTGTCGAAACCGAAGGTGTAGTCGGTGGCCGACAGGTCGTTGTCGATGGTCTTGGGCACGCCGACGCAGGGCACGCCGTACTCGTCGCTCAGTCGCGCGGCCACCCCCAGGGTGTCCTCGCCGCCGATCGCGATGAGCGCCTCGACCTCCTGCTTGGCGAGGTTGTCCTTGATGCGCCGGATGCCGCCCTCCTGCTTGAGCGGGTTGGTGCGCGAGGAGCCGAGGATGGTGCCGCCGCGCGGGAGGATGCCGCGGACGGCGGGGATGTCGAGGCGGACGGTGTCGTTGTCCAGGGGGCCGCGCCAGCCGTCCCGGAAGCCGACGAAGTCGTAGCCGTACTCCTGGACGCCCTTGCGGACGACACCCCGGATGACGGCGTTGAGCCCGGGGCAGTCGCCGCCACCGGTCAGTACTCCGACGCGCATGGAAATGTCCCTTCGCCACGGTTACCTGGTGAAGGGCACGTTAATGGTGACCCACGTCACTCCGACATGGGCGGAAAAGTCAATTCCGGTGGAATGTCCGGTAGTTGATCACGGCAAATCCGCTCGAAAGAGTGGGTGGGCCGGGTACGGCGGTTTACTCGCCGTCGAGTCCGCGTTCGATGGCGTACCGGACCAGTTCCACCCGGTTGTGCAACTGGAGCTTGCCGAGGGTGTTCTGCACGTGGTTCTGGACGGTGCGGTGCGAGATGACCAGGCGTTCGGCGATCTGCTTGTAGCTCAGGCCCTTGGCCACCAGGCGCAGCACCTCCGTCTCGCGCTCCGTCAGGCGCGGGGCCTTCGGGCCGCCGTCGGCCGCGGCGTCGGCGGGCACGGGTTCGGCGGCCAGGCGCCGGTACTCGCCGAGGACCAGCCCGGCCAGACCGGGGGTGAACACCGGGTCACCGACGGCGGTCCGGCGCACGGCGTCCAGCAGCTCCTCCGTCGAGGCCGACTTCAGCAGATAGCCGGTCGCCCCCGACTTCACGGCCTCCAGCACGTCGGCGTGCTCACCGCTCGCGGAGAGCACCAGCACCCGCAACGCGGGGTTGTGCGCGACGAGTTCCTTGCAGACCTGGGCGCCGGGCTTCGCGGGCAGGTTGAGGTCGAGCACGAGCACGTCGGGCGCCGCGGCCTTGGCCCGGCGCACCGCCTGCTCGCCGTCGCCCGCCGTGGCGACCACCTCGAACCCGGACCCGGCCAGGTCACGGGCGACGGCGTCCCGCCACATGGGGTGGTCGTCGACCACCATCACCCTGATCGGTTCCTGCTGTGCGCTCATCGGCCCTCCGTCTTCCCCCGGGCCGGCTTCGCCCGCTTCGGTACGTTCAGTTCGACTTCCGTGCCCTGCCCGGGCACCGAGATCAGCTCGGCTCTGCCGCCGACGTCACGCAGCCGGCCCCGGATCGACTGGGCCACACCGAGTCTGCCCTCGCCCTCGGCCTGCGCGAGCCGCCCCTCGGGGATGCCCGGCCCCTCGTCCCGCACCGTCACCAGCACCGCGTCCGGCTCGTCCTCCACCAGGATCCAGGCCCGCGCGTCCTCGCCCACGTGGTGCCGTACGTTGTCCAGCGCGGCCCCGACCGCCGCGGCCACCTGCCGGGCCACAGCGGCCGGCAGCGGCACCGGGGCGCCCGGCTCGGCCAGCGCGGTACGGGAACCGGCGTACGGGGCGAGCAGCGCGCGCAGGTCGACGGGCTCCTCGCCCCCCTCCCCGTCGTACCCGTCGTCCTCGACGACCCGGACGACCGCGCCGTCGGCCGCGCTCTCGGAGACTCGCGAGACGGGCACCAGCCCGCCGGAGACGAGGGTGCGCAGCGCCACCTCCTGCTCACCCGCCAGCCGGCCCAGCTCCGCCGCCTCGCCGCCGATGACCGCGCCGCGCCGCTGCACCATCGCCAGCACCTGGAGCACGCCGTCGTGGATGTCGCGGGCCAGCCGCTCGCGTTCCCTGGTCGCCGCCTCGATCTCCAGGGCGCGGGCCAGGGTGCGTTCGGAGGCGCGGGCCACCTCGACGACGTAGCCGATGGCGATGGAGGCGACCCAGACCAGCATCACGTTGTGCACGGTGTCGCGGGCCGGGGTGCCGCGCTCGACCAGGTTGGCGAGGGCGACGGCGGTGGAGGCCACGGCGGCCCAGCGCCAGCCGCCCTTGACGGCGAAGGCGAGGACGGAACCGGCCGTCCATATCGACGGCAGCGTCGGGCCGCCGTCCGCGATCCGCGCGTGCGCGTCCGCGAGCGGGGTGAGCAGGATGCCGCCCACCGCCAGCGCCAGGTCGGCGGCGAGGAAGAGCTTGGTGCAGTGCGCGGCGCTCGCGACCCTGGGCAGGGTGGCCAGCGTCCACACGAACAGCACGCAGTAGTAGGCGATGGCGACCCCGGGGCGGGGGAAGCGGCCGTAGGCGGTGGCGAACAGGCCGACCGCGTAGAACAGGGTCAGCACCCGGTAGCCGGCGAGCGCACGCCACAGCGGCTGCTCGACCGACATCCTCATGACGCGCTCGCGCCTGGCCATGTCCCCCCGGTCCCCGTTCCGTCCCCGCCCCCCGGCGGGGGCTACTGCGCGCCCGTCTCCCGCTCGGCGCGGCCCTCGCCGGCCGCGGGGCCGCCCTCCGCGGCAGCGGCCTGCGCCGCCTTCTCCGCCTCTTTCCCGGCTTCCTTCTCGGCCTTCCCGGCTTCCTTCTCGGCCTTCCCGGCTTCCTTCTCGGCCTTCGCCGCCTCCGCGATCTGGCGCTTGGCCGCGGTCGCGTAGATGTCGACGTACTCCTGGCCGGAGAGCTTCATGATCTCGTACATGACCTCGTCGGTCACGGCGCGCAGGACGAAGCGGTCGTGCTCCATGCCCTGGTAGCGGCTGAAGTCGAGGGCCCTGCCGATCCTGATGCCGGGGCGCATCAGCTTGGGAACGACCTTCCCGGGCGGCTGGATCTTCTCCGTGTCGATCATGGCGACCGGGATGACCGGCGCCCCGGTGGCCAGCGCCACCCGGGCCAGGCCGCCCGGCTTGCCGCGGTAGAGGCGGCCGTCGGGCGAGCGGGTGCCCTCGGGGTAGATGCCGAACAACTCGCCGCGCTCCAGCACCTCTATGCCGCTCTTCACCGCCGCCTCGCCCGCGCCGCGGGCGCCGGAGCGGTCCACGGGGAGCTGGCCGACGCCCTTGAAGAACGCGGCGGTCAGCCGACCCTTCACGCCGGGCGTGGTGAAGTACTCGGCCTTGGCGATGAACGTGACCTTGCGGTCGAGCATCGTGGGCAGGAAGAACGAGTCCGAGAACGAGAGGTGATTGCTGGCCAGAATGGCGGGGCCCTCGGCCGGAATGTTCTCCGCGCCCTCCACCCAGGGCCTGAAGGCGAGCTTCAGCGGCCCCCCGATGGCGACCTTCATCGTGCCGTAGAACAACCGACTGCCTCCCGTGTGTGTCGCTCAGACCATAACCCGGGGCGACGCGGAAGGCGCCTGCGGCCCTGGTCGGTGTCAGTGCCGTCGCGTACGGTGAAGTACCTGCGATCGGCGGCCGTGTGCCGCAGGCGCACCACCCTGCCCCGCGCACACCTGTCATCGACGTGCCCAGCCCACTTCACGAACAGGAGACCGACGTGCCGGTCCTCCCCGGAGCCGAGCCGTTCCGCCACGAGGGCGGGGAGGTCGGCGTCCTCCTCTGCCACGGCTTCACCGGTTCCCCCCAGTCGCTGCGCCCCTGGGCCGATCACCTGGCCGAGCGGGGCCTGACGGTCTCCCTCCCGCTGCTGCCCGGGCACGGCACGCGCTGGGAGGACATGCAGCTCACCGGCTGGCAGGACTGGTACGCGGAGGTGGACCGCGAGCTGCGCGCCCTGAGCGAGCGGTGCGCGCAGGTGTTCGTGGCCGGGCTGTCCATGGGCGGGGCACTGGCGCTGCGCCTCGCGGCCCGGCACGGGGACGCGGTCGCCGGGGTCGTGGTGGTCAACCCGGCCAACAAGGTGCACGGCCTGTCCGCGTACGCGCTGCCCGTGGCCCGGCACCTGGTGCGCACGGCGAAGGGGATCGCCAGTGACATCGCGAAGGAGGGCAGCGCGGAACTGGGCTACGACCGGGTACCGCTGCACTGCGCGCACTCGCTGCGGACCTTCTTCCGCCGGGTGGACGGGGAGCTTCCGCAGGTCACGCAGCCGCTGCTGCTCCTGCGCAGCCCGCAGGACCACGTGGTGCCGCCGGCCGACTCGGCGCGGATCCTCGGCCGGGTCTCCTCCGTGGACGTCACGGAGGTCCTGCTGGAACAGAGCTACCACGTCGCGACGTTGGACCACGACGCGGACCGGATCTTCGAGGAGAGCCTCGCCTTCATCGGCCGGATCGCACCCAGTGTCGGCAAGGAAGGGACGGCCGCAGGTGGCTGAGCACGACTCCGACCGCGAGGGCCGCGAGGGCCGTGACCCGGGCGAGCCCGGGCGACCCGCGCAGTCCGGGCAGCCGGCCGAGACCGCGCGGCCGGTGGAGCCCGCGCAGTCCGATCGGCATGCGGACCCGGCGCCGCCCGTGCAGCCCGGGGAACCGGTGCAGCCCGTGCCGCCCGTCGAGCCGGTCACGGCCGCCGACGCGGCCGGTACCGCCGGGTCCGTCGATCCGGTCGGCCCCGGCGCTCCCACCGGTGCCGCCGAATCCTCCGGGGCCTCCGCTGCCACTGGCCCCTCAGGTTCCACCGGACCCTCAGGCCCCGGTGGTCACAGTGGTCACGGCGGTGAGGGGTTCGCGCTCGACGAGGAGGCGGCGTGGGCCGCGATCGTCGCCGGGTACGGCCAGGAGCCGCCGGACCCGCCGGGGGCCAAGCCGTTCAAGCCCATCGAGGACCTGCTGCTGCCGGAACCGCCGAACGCCGACGGCACGGACGGTGCCGGGGGCGGGGAGCCGAACCCGGCCAGGACGCCGCTGGGTGGCTCGGTCTCCTTCGCGCCGGGCGTCGCCTCGCCGGGCACGGGCCCGCGCGACTACGCGCCCGACGAGCCGTCCGACGACGACTTCGGCTCGGACGACGAGGGCCACTTCGTCCCGCCGGAGCCGCCGCCGCTGCCGGACGCGGACGCGACCGCGAAGTTCGCGTGGCTGGGGGTGATCGGGGGCCCCGTCCTGCTCCTGCTGGCCGTCCTGCTGGGCTGGGACATGACCTGGTGGCTGACGACCCTCGGCATCGGCGGCTTCGTCGGCGGCGTCGCGACGCTGGTGGCCCGCATGAACCCGGGCGACGAGGACGACGACGACCCGGGCCGCGGCGCCGTGGTGTAGCCCACCCCGGTCCGTCCCGGGCCGGGGTGGACGGCAGGGGTCACGCGCCTGCCGGGACCCGCAGGGCCGCCAGGACCGGGAGGTGGTCCGTGCCCGCCCTGAGGTCCGCGTCCGTCACTCCGGCGAGCCCCTGCGGCACCCCGCAGCCGAAGATCTCGACGCCGTGCGTCGCGAAGACCGCGTCGATGCGCCGGTGCGGGTCGCGCGACGGCCAGGTGCGCTCCCCGCCCCACGGCGCCGTGGCCCAGCCGTCCTGGAGCGTGCCGGCCAGCCTGCGGAAGGCGGGGCCCTCCGGCCCCTCGTTCAGGTCGCCGCCCGCGACCGCGTGCGGCACGCCCATCCCGGCCAGCCGGTCCAGGAGCAGGCCGCTCTGCGCGTACCGCTCGTCCTGGTCGAGCGAGAGGTGGCAGCCGAGCACGCCGAGCCTGGCGCCCCCGAAGCGGACCACCGCCGTGGCGAAGCCGCGCCGGTGCAGGCCCGGTGTGAGCGGCAGCAGGACGTCCTCGGTGCGCTCGACGGTGGCCCGGAGGGAACAGAGCACCGCCGGTCCCGCCGCCGTCCCGCCGCCGGTGAGGACCACCAGGTCCGAGGCCGCCGCCAGCCGCGCCAGCTTCTTGCGCCAGCGGAAGAAGCGGGGCGCCTCCTGGAGGAGGACGAGATCGGGCGCGCAGGCGCTGATGACCCGGGCGAGGGCGGCGGTGTCGTCCCGCATCGACCGGATGTTCAGGCTCAGGACGCGGACGACGGCGGAACCGTCGGGTTCAGTGCGGGAGTTGGGCAGCTGCATGACGATCAACATACGCGGGGACGGGACCGCTTCCGCACGGCGGTCGGGCTGATGCCCCGCGCACCCCGGGTACGCCCCGTGTGCGGCGGCCCCGACCGGCCCGTACGCCGGTTCCGTACGACGCTTCCCCACACCGTTCCGTACGACGCTTCCCAACGCCTTCCGTACGACGGCGCCCACCGGCCCGGGCGGAGGGGACGGTGGGCGCTCACGGCGGCAGGTGCCTCACATGACCGGGTCGGGCTCCCGGGCCAGGTCGGCCGCGCCCACCAGACCGGCCTTGTTGCCGAGCTGGGCGGCGATCACGTCGGCGACCGGACGCCAGTTGCCGCCGACCAGCCATCGCTTGTACGACTTGCGGATCGGGTCGAGGACCAGGTCGCCCTCGTCGGAGAGGCCGCCGCCGACGATGAAGGCGGACGGGTCGAACAGGGACGCCAGGTCGGCCAGGCCCGCGCCGGCCCAGCGGGCCAGCTCGCGGTAGGAGTCGACGGCGACCGGGCAGCCCTGGCGGGCGGCCATGGAGATGTGCTTGCCCTCGATGCCGTCCGGGGTCCCGTCGCCGAGGGCGAGCAGCACCTCGGCGCGCTCCGGGGTGGCGTTGGCACGCTGCTTGGCGTACCGCACGAGGGCGCGCCCGGAGGCGTACTGCTCCCAGCAGCCCTGCGAACCGCAGCCGCACAGCAGGCCGTCCGGGACCATCCGGATGTGCCCGAACTCGGCGGCCACGCCGAAGTGGCCGCGGCGCAGCTTGTTGCCGATGATGATGCCGCCGCCGAGGCCGGTGCCGAGCGTGATGCAGATGACGTTGCGGTGGCCCTTGCCGGCGCCGAACCTGTACTCGCCCCAGGCCGCGGCGTTCGCGTCGTTCTCCACGACGACCGGGAGGCCGACGCGCGCCTCGACCTTCTCCTTGAGCGGCTCCTGGCGCCAGTCGATGTTGGGCGCGAAGTAGACGGTGGAGCGCTGCCGGTTGACGTATCCGGCGGCGCCGATGCCCACACCGACGATGTCGTGCCCCGCGCGTGCGCCCTCCACCGCCGAGGCGATGGCGTCCACGATGGCCTCGGGCGTGGTGGGGGTCGGCACCTTGAAGGTCGAGAGGATGTTGCCTTCCTCGTCGACCACGCCGGCCGCGATCTTCGTGCCGCCGATGTCGACGCCGATGGTGAGTCCCATGAATCCCTCAGTTCCGGTCGAGCCCCGCTACGGCCAACCGTACCCGAGCATGGGGTCAGTCCAAGTCGATGCGTTCCCCGCCGCCGGTGCCCTCGCCCCGGTCCCGTCGGTCGTCGGTGTTCTTCGGGGCGCCGTGCGGGCGGTCCCGCGGGCCGTCCTTCGGGCCGGCGCCGCTCCAGCCGTCCTCGGCGCCGCCCGTACGGGACGTCCAGTGGCGTTCCTGGGCCTCGACGGCGGAGCGGTAGGCGGCGAGCAGTTCGCCGCCGGCCGCCGCGAGGTGGTCGAAGACGTCCGGGTTGCGCTCCAGCACCGGTTCCACGGCCGCCTTGGCCTGCTGCACGACCTGCCGCACCACCTGCTGGGCGGTGGGTCCGGCGACCGCGCCGAGCAGCGGCGAGCGCAGCGAGGACAGTCTGTCGGCGACGGTGTCGACGAGTTTGCGCAGCTCCTCGGCGGCCGAACCGGGCGGCGGCCCGTACTGCGTGCGGCGCCGGGCCTTCTCCGCCTCCAGGTCCTCGGCACAGGCCGTGGCCCACGCGTCGGCGTCGGCGGCCCGCCCCTGCCCCTCGCCGGCCGTCCGCCGCTCCCCCTGCTGCCGGGTCCCGTCCGCACCGGGGGCGCTGCCACGGCCGGCGGTCTGCTCCTGAGCGGCGTCGTCCCGCGCGGCGTCGTCGGACGGTGGGCGCTCTTCGCTCATGGCGGGCTCCTGACTACGGTTCGTCCTTCCGACGTTACCCGACCGGGGGTCCCTGGTTCACCTGTCGCGCGGCCAGAGCGCCGGGTCCGGCGCGAACCGGATGCGCAGTGCTCCCTCGCGCAGGGCGGCGCCGTCCACGGCGCACCGGCGCAGCGCCGAGGGCAGTGCCACGATGCGGCGGAAGACGCCCGCGGTGAGCACGAGTTCGTCGCCGCGCCGCACGAGGTCCAGTTCGTCGCGCAGGGCTCCGGGCAGCGGGATGTGCCACACCAGGACGCCGTCCTCGGCCAGCCGGTCCTCGACGGGCCACTCGACGACGGCGGGGGCGGGGCCGGCCGCGGGGACGGCGAGGGCGGTGACGTCGTCGGGGCCGCGCGGGTCCCGGCCCAGGTGGGCGGCCGGGTGGACGGTGTACGTCTGCTGCCACTCCTCCAGTGCCTTGCGCTGCTGGGCGGCCAGGCCGGTCAGCCAGGAGTCCGCCGGGGTGTCGGGCAGCACGCGGGAGGCGACCAGGGACTCGACGGGCAGGGCGCGCACGGCCAGGCCGAGGGCGGTGGCGCGGACGGCGTCGGTGCCGGCCGGGCCGGGCTCGGCCACCAGGCGGACGGCGGTGCCCGGGTCGGCGACGACGGCCTCGACCGCGGCCAGCTCGACGTCCCAGCGGCCCGCCGTCTCGTAGAGCCAGTCGGCGGGCATGGGGACGCCGGCGAGGCGGCCCAGGACCGGGCGCAGGGCGCGGGCGGCCTGCCGTTCGGCCGGCAGGAGGCGGCGCAGGTACCGGCGGAGTTCGGCGGGCAGGGCGAGCAGGGCGAGGGCCTGCGGGGCGGGCGGCAGGTCGACGACCAGCAGCTCGAAGCGCTCGGAGAGGGCGGCGTCGCGCAGCGCGCGCAGCAGGGCGAGTTCCTCGGCGCCGGGCAGCGGGGTGACCTCCTCGGCGTCGAGGCGGGAGGCCCCGAGGAGGTCGAGGACGCTTGCCGCGCGGTCCTGGAAGGCGGCGAGGTCGGCGCGGAAGCCGGCCGCGGCGTCGGGGCGCCAGGCGGTCAGGTCCGGTGCGGCCGGCCCGGGCCGCGCGCCGGTGGGCACCCCCAGGGCCGCGCCGAGGGTGTCGGTGCGGTCGGCGCTGAGGACGAGGGTGCGGGTGCCCTCGCGGGCGGCGGCGATCGCGGTGGCGGCGGCCACGGTGGTGCGACCGGAACCGCCCGGGCCGGTGATCAGCAGGGTGCGCATGGGGGTGAACGCTACCTTCGCGCTCCGTCGCACGGGCGCCCGCGGCCGGGCCTCCTGCTCGCCCGGCGCCGGCCGCCGCCTACTCGCCCGACTCCACCCGCTTCTTCAGTCCCGCCAGGGCGCGGTCGATGATGACCTTCTCGGCCTTGCGCTTGATCATGCCGAGCATGGGGATCTTGACGTCGACGGTGAGGCGGTAGGTCACCTCGGTGGCGCCCGCGCCGGCCGGCCTGAGCAGGTAGGTACCGTCGAGTGAGCGGAGCATCTGGGACTTGACCAGGGTCCAGGAGACCTCGTCGTCACCGGTCCAGGTGTAGGCGAGGGTCTGGTCGTCCTTGATGGCGCCCGCGTCCATGACGAGGCGGACCTGCTCGGCGCGGCCGCGGTCGTCGGTCCTGAGGACCTCGGCCTCCTTGACCTCGCCGGTCCAGTCGGGGTAGCGGGCGAAGTCGGCGATCACCCCCATGACGTCGGCGGGGGCCGCCTCGATCGTGATGCTCGAGCTGGTGTGTTCCGCCATCGCCGTGGCTCCTCCAGATGCGGGCCGGAAGTCGGTCGTCGTGCGCACGCGTGTGCAGCGTGAAGGCTACCGCGCAGCCGAACGGCGGACGCCACCCCCACCTGCGGACATGGCGCGAAGCCGCATCCGGGGGCTGGGCCGCCCCCGCCGCGGGAGGGTCGGCTACGCCCTCAGGAGGCCGCCGCGCGCCGGGGGGCCGCTGTCACCACTGGAGGGCCCAGGGGGTGCCGGTGCGCGCGAAGTGGCCCACGTTCACGCACTCGGTGGCGCCGACGCGCATGCGCCGGACCAGCGGCTGGTGGACGTGGCCGAACAGGGCGTAGCGGGGGCGGGTGCGGCGGATGGCGTCGAGCAGGGCGCGGCTGCCGCGCTCGAAGCGGCGGGCGACGGTGTCGTAGACGAGTTCGGGCACGTCGGGCGGGATGTGGGTGCACAGCACGTCGACCTCGCCGACCGCCTCTATCTTCGCGGCGTACTCCTCGTCGCTGATCTCGAACGGCGTCCTCATGGGGGTGCGCAGGCCGCCGCCGACGAAGCCGAAGACGCGGCCGCCGATCTCGACGCGTTCGCCGTCGAGGACGGTGGTGCCTTCGCGGGCGTACTCGGGCCACAGCGGCGGCATGTCGACGTTGCCGTAGGTCGCGTACGTCGGGGTGGGGAAGGCGGCGAAGAGTTCGGCGTACTGCTTGCGCACGGCCTCTTCGACGACCTGGGTGCGTTCGCCGTCCAGGCCCGCCCACAGCCGGGCGCCGAGTTCGCGGGCCTCGGTGAAGCGGCGGGCGGTGCGCAGCTCGACGATGCGGTCGGCGTTCTCCACGCCGAACAGGTCGGGGAAGATGCCGCGCGAGTGGTCGGCGTAGTCGAGGAAGAGGATGAGGTCGCCGAGGCAGATCAGGGCGTCGGCACCCTCGCCGGCTCGGGCCAGGTCACGGGCGTTGCCGTGCACGTCGCTGACCACATGGACACGTGTACCGCTGCGACGGACTGGTGTGGGTGCCATGGAGACAAAGGGTATGCGGTGAACAGTGGCGGCCGGACCTGCGGTTACTGGCCAGTCGTTCAGCGGGTCGACTACTGTGCGCGAGGAAACACCCATCGTGTGACGCAGCGAACATCTCACGGGGACCCCCTGTCGAAAAAGCCATACCGACGGGTAACCTCCGGGCAGTCCAGTCGTGCTCTGGATTTCAACCACCGGGCCCGAAACGGCTCCTTGGCGAAGCCCCTGGGCACCCGACCGAGCCTTGGACCGCACCGTCGCATCACACAACGTCGTGGCGCCGGCGCCCTATGAGGAGCAGCAGTCTTGCGCGAGTTCAGCCTTCCGGCTTTGTACGAGGTCCCCACGGACGGGAATCTGACCGACATCGTCCGCAGAAACGCCGCGCAGCATCCCGAGGTCGCCGTGATCGCCCGCAAGGCGGGAGGCGTCTGGCAGGACGTCACCGCGCGGGACTTCCTCACCGAGGTGCACACCGCCGCCAAGGGCCTCATCGCCTCCGGTGTCCAGCCGGGCGACCGGGTGGGCCTGATGTCGCGCACACGCTACGAATGGACGCTGCTGGACTTCGCGATCTGGAGCGCGGGCGCCGTCACGGTGCCGGTGTACGAGACCAGCTCGCCGGAGCAGGTGCGGTGGATCCTCGGCGACTCGGGCGCGACGGCCTGCCTGGTGGAGACGGACACCCACGCCGCCGCCGTGGAGTCGGTGCGCGAGAGCCTGCCCGCGCTGAAGAACGTCTGGCAGATCGAGGCGGGCGCGGTCGCGGAGCTGGGCCTGGCGGGCCAGGGGATCAGCGACGCCACGGTGGAGGAGCGCGGTTCGCTGGCCAAGGCCGACGACCCGGCGACCATCGTCTACACCAGCGGCACCACGGGCCGTCCCAAGGGGTGCGTGCTCTCCCACCGCAGCTTCTTCGCCGAGTGCGGCAACGTGGTGGAACGGCTGCGTCCGCTGTTCCGCACCGGCGAGTGCTCGGTGCTGCTGTTCCTCCCCCTCGCGCACGTCTTCGGCCGGCTGGTGCAGATCGCGCCGATGATGGCGCCGATCCGGCTGGGCTGTGTCCCGGACATCAAGAACCTCACCGACGAGCTGGCCGCGTTCCGCCCGACGCTGATACTGGGCGTCCCGCGGGTGTTCGAGAAGGTCTACAACTCGGCGCGCGCCAAGGCGCAGGCGGACGGCAAGGGGAAGATCTTCGACCGGGCGGCGGACACGGCGATCGCCTACAGCAGGGCGCTGGACAGCGCGGCCGGACCGTCGTTCGGCCTCAAGCTCAGGCACAAGGTGTTCGACAAGCTGGTCTACAGCAAGCTGCGCGCGGTCCTCGGCGGGCGCGGCGAGTACGCCATCTCCGGGGGCGCCCCGCTCGGCGAGCGCCTCGGCCACTTCTTCCGCGGCATCGGGTTCACGGTCCTGGAGGGCTACGGGCTGACCGAGTCCTGCGCGGCCACCGCGTTCAACCCGTGGGACCGGCCGAAGATCGGCACGGTCGGGCAGCCGCTGCCCGGCTCGGTCATCCGGATCGCGGACGACGGGGAGGTGCTGCTGCACGGCGAGCACCTGTTCAAGGAGTACTGGAACAACCCGGCCGCCACCGCCGAGGCGCTGGCCGACGGCTGGTTCCACACCGGGGACATCGGCACCCTCGACGAGGACGGCTACCTGCGCATCACCGGCCGCAAGAAGGAGATCATCGTCACCGCGGGCGGCAAGAACGTCGCGCCGGCCGTGATCGAGGACCGCATCCGCGCGCACGCGCTGGTCGCGGAGTGCATGGTGGTGGGTGACGGACGGCCGTTCGTGGGCGCGCTGGTCACGCTCGACGAGGAGTTCCTGGGCCGCTGGTGCGCCGAGCACGGCAAGCCCGCGGGGTCCACGGCGGCGGCGCTGCGCGAGGATGCGGATCTGCTCGCGGCGATCCAGAGCGCGGTCGACGACGGCAACGCCGCGGTGTCGAAGGCGGAGTCCGTACGCAAGTTCCGTGTCCTGTCCGACCAGTTCACCGAGGAATCGGGACACCTCACCCCGTCCCTGAAGCTGAAGCGGAACGTGGTGGCGAAGGACTACGCGGACGAGATCGAGGCGATCTACGCGAAGTAGTTCGCCAGGGGGCGGGCTCCACGGCTTCACCCACCCGCCGGACAGGCCTCAGAGCAGCTCCTCGAGCCGTTCCGCCAGCAGGTCCCAGCGCCACTTCTCCTCGATCCAGCGGCGGCCCCGCTCTCCCATGCGCCGGCGTAGTTCCGGGTCGCCCAGGAGGGCGGTGATGCGGTCGGCGGTCTCCTCGGGGGCGTTGCCGCGCACCACCCAGCCGGTCTCGCCGTCGAGTACGGCGTCGGGCGCGCCGCCGGAGTCACCGGCGACGACGGGGAGGCCGGTGGCGGAGGCCTCCAGGTAGACGATGCCGAGGCCCTCGACGTCGAGGCCGCCGCGTCGGGTGCGGCAGGGCATGGCGAAGACGTCACCGGCGCCGTAGTGGGCGGGCAGTTCGCTCCAGGGCACCGGGCCGGTGAACCGGACGGACGCGGCCACCCCGGTCTCCCGCGCCAGCCTGCGCAGGTCCTTCTCGTACGGCCCGCCGCCGACGATCAGCAGCACCGCGTCCGGCTCGGCGGCCAGGATCGCGGGCATCGCCCGGATCAGGGTGTCCTGGCCCTTGCGCCGCACCAGCCGGGAGACGCACACGACCACCGGCCGGTCGGCGAGGCCGAGCCGGGCCCGTAGCTCGTGCCCGCCCGATCCCGGGTGGAAGGTCTTCTCGTCCACGCCCGGCGGGAGCCGCACCATCCGCGAGGCGGCGCCGGGGGTCAGCGCGGCGGCGATCCGGGAGCGGGTGTACTCACCGAGGTAGGTGATCGTGTCCGTGGACTCCCCCACGCGGCGCAGCAGTTGCCGTGCCGCGGGCAGCTGGGCCCACCCGGCCTCGTGGCCGTGGGTGGTGGCCACCAGCCGCTCGGCGCCGGCCCTGCGCAGCGCGGGCGCCATCAGTCCGAGCGGGGCCGCCGCGCCGAACCAGACGGACGTGCAGCCGTGCTCGCGCAGCAGTCCGGCCGCGCGCCGGGTGGCGTCCGGGGTGGGCAGCAGCATCGTCGTACGGTCGCGTACGACGGTGAAGGGCTGCTCCGCGTCGAAGGCGGCCGTAGCCCGGACGCCCTCCGCGCTCCGCTTCCAGGTGGAGGCGTAGACGACGAGCCGCTCGGGCTCCAGACGCAGCGCCATGTTGTGCAGGAACGCCTGGATGCCGCCGGGGCGGGGCGGGAAGTCGTTGGTCACGACGAGGGTCTTGTGCATCGCCGCAGACCTTATCCAATCCCGCTGTCCTGTCTCCCGACCCGTTGTCCCGTCCCCTTGCCCCGTTGTCCCGTCTCCTTGCCCGTCCCCAGGGCACGGGCCTCGCGCGGCGGTACGTGCACGGCCCCTGGCCCGCTTCCCCCTGACGCACCGCCGCCCGCTCAGCCCAGCTGCGCCCGCACGTACTCCCGCCACCGCGCGGTGAAGCCCTCCAGGGTCGTGCCCAGCACCGTGCGGAGCGCTTCCTCGACCGCGCCGGGCCGTCGCTCGTGGGCGCCGACGGCCCGGTAGAAGGCGTCCAGCCGGTCCTCGCCCCAGTGGGCGGCGATCATCCGGCAGGCGAGCCAGCCGCCCTCGTAGGCCTGGGCGAGCCGGGTGGCGTCCTCGGCGAAGCCGAAGTCCTTGTCGGTCGGCAGCGCGGCGGGCACGTGTCCGGCGGCCACGGCGTGCTGGAGTTCCGGCGCCGCCTGCTCCGGGGTGCGCCCCGAGCGCCGGTAGCCGACCCAGTCGGCGTAGCCCTCGGACAGCCACAGCGGGGTGGCGGCGTCGGTGTGGGTGCGGGTGGCGACGTGGGTGGTCTCGTGGGTGAGCACGACCTGTCTGCCGAGCGGGCCGAGCAGGCTGTACGCATCGGGGTTGATGACCACGCGGTCGGCCGGTGCCCGACCGCCGCCGCCCGCCTCGCCGGTGGTGACGGCAGCGATGCCCCGGTAGTCGTCGGCGGGCGAGCCGAGCAGCGCCGCCATGCCGTCCAGCGAGCCGGGGACGAGGACGACGACCCGGCGGCTCCAGTCCGTGCCCCAGGCGTCCGACACGGCGGGCACCGCGTGGTCGGCCAGACCGGCGTAGCCGCGCAGCGTACCCGCGCTCTGCCCGACGCCGAGGACGATGCTGCTGCGGCCCCGGACCACCGACACGGTCCCCTGGTCCCACAACTGCTGGACCGAGCTGTGCGCGGGCCGGTCGGAGTCGACGTACCACTTCCCGTCGGCGGTGGTGGACAGGGTCAGGGTGCGCGCGACGGTGACGGGGGCCGTGTCGTAGCCGGTCACCCGGTAGCTCAGGTCGGCGTCGGCGGTGGCGCGGTCGCCGCTGCGGCGCAGGGCGGTCACGCGGTAGGACCAGGCGGTGAACGGCACGGCGCCGAGTTCGGCGTACGGGGCCCGGGTGCCGGTGGTGGCGTACGCCGCCGGGTCGTGGTGGAGCACCGCGGCGGCCCGGGTGTCGAGCAGCCGTTGCACCTGGTCGCGGGCGGTGTCGGTCGCGGAGTGCCCGCCGCATGCCGTCAGGGACGCGAGCAGCAGGGACGCCGCCGCCACCGACGTTCCCTGCACCCGCCATCGACCAGCCATTTCCCGATCGTACGGCTGCCCGGGGGCGGCGTCAGACCCTGGTGACCGACGAGACCGGCAGCATGTGCACGGGGTCGTAGCGCACGGGGGCGCCCGGGTAGGGGGCGTGGATCACCCGGCCGCCGCCCACGTACATCGCCACGTGGCTGGCGTCGGAGCGGTAGACCACGAGGTCGCCGGGGCGGGCCTGGGAGAGCGGGACCTGCCGGCCGGCGTAGCGCTGTTCCTGCGAGGTGCGCGGCAGATGCACCCCGGCCTGTGCGTACGACCACTGCATCAGGCCGGAGCAGTCGAACCCCGAGGGGCCGCTCGCGCCCCAGACGTAGGGGCGTCCGAGGGCGGAGCGGGCGGCGGCGAGGGCGGCCGCCGCGCGCCCGGAGGCGGCCGGTCCGCCGCCGGGGCCGGACAGCAGGTCGTCGCGGCCGGGCAGGACGCCGTCGCCGCCGGAGCGGGACGCCCGGTCGTAGGCGTCGCGCTCGGAGCGGGTCAGGGAGTTGAGCAGCCGCCGGGCCTGCGCCAGTTTCCGCTCGACGGTGTGCTTGTGGGCGGCGACGGCGGCGCGGCTCTTCTCCAGTGCGGCGAGGGCACCGGTGGCCTCGGCGCGTTCCTGGGCGAGTTCGCGCAGGGCCTGGCGCAGTTCATGGAGTTCGCCGGCCTGGTGGGCGCCGAGCCGGTCGAGCGTGGTCGCCTTGTCGAGGTACTCGGCGGGGTCGCGGGAGAACAGCAGCGCCAGGGACGGGTCGAGGCCGCCGGAGCGGTACTGGGCCCCGGCCACCGAGCCGATCGACTCCCGCAGTGCGTTGACGCGCTGCTGCCGCCGGGCGATGCGGTCCTGCGCGTCGCGCACCTGACGGCGCAGCACATCGGCGCGTTCGTCGGCCCGGTCGAAGTCCTGGGTCGCCTTCTCCGCCTCGTGGTAGAGCCGGTCCACCTCGGCCCGCGTGCCGCCGTGCGGCGCGGCGACGGCCGAGGTGGCCGGAAGGGCGCCGAGGACGGCTGCCGCGGCGGACAGCGCGGTGACGGCGGCACGGGCGGCACCGGCGCCCCGGTCGAACCCGGACGGTGCAAGGCGGCGATGGGACCCCACGGGAAGCCGAACTCCCTCCACTGGTCAGCAAGGACTGCCTCCCCGCATGCCGGGTACCGGGGCGGGGTGCGCCACGGCGGCAGGGGGAAACGCGGCAGACAGTAGCCGCGCGGACACGCACCGGCCAAAGACCTCGGCGGGCGCACGACGCGGCGCCCCGCCTCCGACACAGGTCAGGGGCGGGGCGCGGGGTCAGCATGCGTTGATGCGATTCGCCCGTTCGGGCGGTGTGACAGCGTGCCGGGGAGGCTGGTCCACGGGCCGGGAGATCCGGTCCGGGGGCCAGGAGGTCCGACCCACGGGCCGACAGGGCCGGGAGGCCCGGCCGCCGGGCAGGGAAGCCCGGTGCGCGTGCGGGTGGGTCCGGATCAGATGCGGACGCCGAACTGGAAGGGCATGTTGCCGATCGACTCGTAGCGCACGTTGGCGCCGGTGTGCGGGGCGTGCAGGACCATGCCCTTGCCCGCGTAGAGCCCGACGTGGTGCAGGTCGCCGTAGAACAGGACCAGGTCGCCCACCTGGAGCTGGCTCTGCGAGTAGATCCGCTGGCCGGCGTTGGCCTGCGCCTCGGAGGTGCGCGGGATGGAGACGCCGGCCTGCGCGTACGCCCAGGAGGTCAGGCCCGAGCAGTCGAAGGAGGACGGGCCGGTGGCGCCGTAGACGTACGGGGTGCCTATCTTGCTCTGCGCCGCGGAGAAGGCGGCGCCCGCGTGGCCGCTGCCCGGGGTGATCTTGCCCATGTCCACCCGCTCGGTGCCGCGGGTGGCGCGGGTCTGCTCGGCGGCGGCGAGCTGCTGCTTTTCCTTGGCCGTGAGCGTGTTGAGCAGCTTCTGCGCCTCGGCGAGCTTGCCCTGGACTTCCTTCTTCTTGCTGCCCAGTTCGGTGCGGGTGGCCGCGAGGTCCTTGAGCTTCGCGGTGGCCTCGGCACGCTGCTGGGCGAGCTGGCGCTGCTTGTCCTGGATCTTCTTCAGCGCGTCGGCCTGCTGGCCGCTGACCTGGTCGAGCGTGGCGGCCTTGTCCAGGTAGTCGTCCGGGTGGGACGAGAGGAAGAGCTGGAGGGAGGGGTCGATACCGCCGGTGCGGTACTGGCCAGCCGCCATCGAACCGAGGCCGTCGCGCAGCTTGTTGAGGTCCTGCTGGCCGCGGGCGACGTTGTCCTGGATGGTGGAGATCTCCTTCTGGAGCTTCTCCTGGTTCTCCTTGGCGCCGTTGTACTTCTCGGTGGCCTGCTCCGCCTGCTCGTAGAGCGTGTCGACCTTGGACTTGACCTCGTCCTTGCTCGGCTTCTCGCTCGGCGCCGCGTTGGCCGCCTGCGCGCTGATCGCGACGGCAGCGGCGGCTGCGGTGGTGAGCATCGTCACGCGTGCGCGACTGGGCTGTTTGGGTCGACGGTGGGACGCCACGGAAGCGAGCTCCTTCTTGTGAGTGACCACCCGCTCGGAGGTTCGAAGCCAGACCCTAGTGACCTCATCGTGATGAATTCAAATCCTCCCACCAAGAAATCCCGTCACAGTGCGCATTCTTTGCACGCAACTCACGACGAGTGAGGCACGGTTGACGCTACGTCGCGTGACGGTTCCGTCAATTCGGGCATCAAACCTCTACGTTGCGAATGAGGAGTAGATTGCCTTTTGCCCGAATTCAACCGCGGACAGGCCCGTCAGCCGCGGACAGGCCCTTCAGTCGTGGGGCAGGCCCTTCAGTCGGGCAGGCCCCTCAGCCGCGCGGTGAGGGAACTTCAGCCGCGTGACAGCCGCTTCAGCAGCACCGCCGACGCCACTGGACGCGCTCCCGCCCGGGCCACCCCGTCGGCCACCTCACGGTCGGTGGAGGCGACGATGACCGGCCGGCCCGGCGGCTCGGCGCGCACCAGCTGACGGATCAACTCGTCCGCGGTGACACCCGGCTTGGAGAAGAGCACCCGCACTCCGCGCGGCGGCGCGAGCAGCACCGGCGCGGCCAGTTCGGCCCCGTCGAAGACACAGGTGACCTCCGCGCCGGTCTGCGCGGCGAGCTGCGAGAGCTGCCCGAGGAGCCTGAGGCGCTGCTTCTCCAGCGGCATCTGCGGATAGCCGGTCTTGGTGACGTTGTAGCCGTCGACGACCAGGTGCGCCTGCGGCAGCGCAAGCAACTGGTCGAGGATCGCCGGGTCGTGCTCGGACAGCGCCCGGGCGGCGATGTCCTTCGGTGTCATGCGGCCCGGCTCCACCGCGTCCACGGTCTCGGCGGGCCGTACGGACACCGGTGGCAGGGCCAGTTCACGCCGGAGCCCCTGGGCGGCGTCGAGCACGGTGTCCAGCAGCAGCCGCACCCGCATGTCCTCGACGCTGCGCCCCTCGCGGGCTGCCTTGCGGGTGGCCTCCAGAGCGGCCTCCGCCTCGCCCAGGCGGGCCTTGAGCCGCCGGTTCTCGCTCTCGGCGGCCGACACCTGCACCTGCGCCTCGGCGCGCACCGCCTCGGTCTCGCCGCGCAGCTTGCGCAGCGCCGCCTCGCCGCGCTTGACGTCGCTGAGCGCCGCGCGCAGCTTGCGGTGCAGCGACTCGGCCTCCTTGCGGGCCGCGTCCAGGTCGGCGCGCAGCCGTTCGGTCTCGGCGCGGGTCTGCTCGCGGGTGGCGGCCACCTGCCGGCGCAGCCGCTCCAGCTCGGCGCGGTTCTCCTCGTCGGCGCGTTCGGCGTGCGCCCGCAGGGCCTCCTCGCCGGCCGCGGTCACCAGCTTCACCCAGCCCGCCGGGCGCAGGACGTAGGCCGCGGCGGCCACGTCGAGCGGGTCCGCGGCCGGGGGCGGCGAGCCGGCGTCGAGAGCGCCGCACAACTCCTCCTGCGCCTCCCGGAACTTCTCCCCGACCCGCTGCCGGAACAGCGCGTCCGTCTCCAGCGCCGCCGCCATCGCGTTGCCCGCGAACTTGGCCCGGCGGTTGGGCGCGAACCGGGCGTACTGGCGCAGTTGCGCGGGCAGCTCGCTCACGGTCAGCCGGCCGAAGGCGTCGGCCACGATCTGCACGACCCGGCGGCGCACGCCGTCGGGCAGCGGACGGTCGAGCACCTCGGCGGCGCCGTCGCCCGGCTCCCCGCCTTGTGTCTCCACCATCCGTCACCCCAATGCCTCACGGGACCCCCGCGGGGTCACCTGTGCGGGCCCGCTCCGCTCAGGAGCCGGTGCCCGGCCTGTCCACGAGTTCGACCTTGTCCACGGCGTTGCACCAGCGGCAGCGCACCGACTCGATGGTCTCACTGACGATCTCGCGCTCCTCGACCGTGGGCTCTCCGGCAAGGTCGAGATGGACGTACTCGACGACCTTCGACGAGCGCGTCACGTCGAAACGGGTGAGGTTGCCGCAGAGGGTGCAGCGCCACCGCGTCGTGGCGGTCGGCAGGGGAACCGTCATCGGGGCTGCTCACTTTCCTTCCGGAGTCCGTGACGCGCCGGCTTCCCGGTGCGCCGGCTCGTAACCCTACGGCCTGGGGGCCCCTCGGCGCCCGGCTGTCCACGGCGGCGAGGCGATCTGTGCTGATGCGTCCCGTTGCGTCATGCTCTGTGCACATGATCAGCTACAGGAACGCTGCCGCCGCCCGGGCGGTCAGGGCCCTCAGAGCGGCACGGACCACACCGGCGCCGGTGACGACCACCCTGATCGTCCTGTGCTGCGCGGCCTTCGCGAGCGGCCCTGGGGCGGGCCTCGTCCCCGCCTACGGCACCGGGGACGCCCTGGTGCGGGCCCAGCAGGCCTACTTCCGGCACTGGGGCGTGATCCCCGCCGACCTCTTCACGGGCTCGGCGCGGGCCGCGCTCACCCCCGCGACGGCCCTGTTCGTGCACGGCAGCTGGGTGCACCTGCTCGGCAACATGCTCTTCCTGTACGTCTTCGGCGCGATGACCGAGGAACGCGTGGGCCGCGTCGAGTTCACGCTGTTCTACGTCGGCTGCGGCTACCTGGCCCTGCTGGGGTACGCCGGCGCCCACGCGGACTCCGTCCAGACCCTGGTGGGGGCGTCGGGCGCGATCTCGGCGGTGCTCGGCGCCTTCCTGTACCTCTTCCCGCGGGCCCGGGTCACCAGCGTGCTGCCGTTCCTCTTCTTCCTGCCGCTGCGCCTGCCCGCCTGGGTCGTCCTGCCGTTCTGGGCGGCCCTGCAGTGGCTGGCGGCGGGACGGGCGGCCGACGGGCCCGGCGTGGCCTACCTGGCCCACGTCATCGGCTTCGCGCTCGGCTTCGGCTACGCGTGGGCCAGGTTCGGGCGGCCGACTAGAGTGAAGGTCACCCCTGCTCCGGCCTCCGAGGGAGAGAACCAGCCGTGATCACCGCGATCGTCCTCATCAAGACCAGCGTAGACCGGATCCCCGAGATCGCCGAGCGGATCGCCTCGCTGGAGAGCGTGAGCGAGGTCTTCTCCGTCACCGGGACGTACGACCTGATCGCCATGGTGCGGGTGGGCCGGCACGAGGACCTGGCGGAGATCATCCCGGGCCGGATCAGCAAGATCCCCGGCGTGGAGGCCACGGACACGCACGTCGCCTTCCGTACATACTCGCAGCACGACCTGGAGGCGGCGTTCGCGATCGGTCTTGACTCCTGACCGCCTGAACACCGCCTCCTGGACACCACCCTGCGGACACCGCGTCCGGGGCGCCGGGCCTCACACGGCCGGGACGCAGCGGCCGTCCTCCGTGCGGTACGACCACTTCGCACCCTCGGCCACCAGTTCCCGCACCGCCGTCACGAAGCGCTCCACGTGCTCGTCGGGGGTGCCGGCGCCGAAGCTGACGCGGATGGCGTTCAGGGACTTCTCGCCGGGCGCGGCCTCGGGGGCGCCGCACTCGCCCTGGGTCTGCGGGTCGCTGCCGAGCAGGGTGCGCACCAGCGGGTGGGCGCAGAACAGGCCGTCGCGGACGCCGATGCCGTACTCGGCGGAGAGCGCGGCGGCGAAGTGCGAACTGTTCCAGCCCTCCACGACGAAGGAGATCACGCCGACCCGCGGGGCGTCGTCCCCGAACAGGGAGAGCACCTTGACCTCCGGGACCGCGGCCAGCCCCTCGCGGACCTTGCCGACGAGGTACTGCTCGCGGGCCACCAGCGTGTCGAACCCGGCCTCGGTCAGCGCCTTGCAGGCCGCGGCGATGGAGTAGGCGCCGATGACGTTCGGCGAGCCGGCCTCGTGGCGGGCGGCGCTGTCGTGCCACTCCACGTCCACTCCCCCGTCGGTGCGCCGCGTCACCCGGCGGCTGGCGCCACCGCCCGCGAGGTACGGCTCGGCCGCGCGCAGCCAGTCCGCGCGCCCGGCCAGCACGCCGGAGCCGAAGGGGGCGTAGAGCTTGTGGCCGGAGAAGGCGACCCAGTCGACGTCGAGGTCCTCGACGGACACCGGGTGGTGCGGGGCGAGCTGGGCGGCGTCCAGGACGATCCGGGCGCCGTGCGCGTGCGCGGCGGCGGCCAGCTCCCGTACGGGCCACAGCTCACCGGTGACGTTGGAGGCGCCGGTGACGCAGACCAGGGCGGGGCCGTGCGGCTCACGGTCGGCCAGGGCCCGATCCAGGGTGGCCACGGCCTGCTCGGGGGTGCGCGGGGCATTGAGGTAGGTCACCTGCGCGTCCCGCCACGGCAGCAGCGAGGCGTGGTGCTCGGTCTCGAAGACGAACACCCGGCAGTCCGCCGGGACCACCCGGGCCAGGAGGTTGAGGGAGTCGGTGGTGGACCGGGTGAACACCACCTGGTCGTCCGCGCGGCAGTCGAGGAACTCGGCAACCGTGCGCCGGGCGTTCTCGAAGAGGTCGGTGGAGAGCTGCGAGAGGTAACCGGCGCCGCGGTGGACGCTGCCGTAGTACGGCGCGTACGCCGCCACGTCGTCCCAGACCCGCTGGAGCGCGGGGGCGCTGGCCGCGTAGTCGAGGGCGGCGTAGCTGACCTCGCCACCGGTCACCAGCGGCACGGTGACATCTCGCCCCAGAACGGGCAGCGGGGCACAAACGGACTGGTCGGCGGCAACGCTGGAGACAGACATGGGGGAACTCCCGTGAAAGCAGGTGGAATCACCGCGCGAGCGGACACAGCTCCAGCGCGGCGAAGGTGAAAAAGGATGTGCGGAGGCGGGGCTCGACGCCCTAACGCATTCGCTTGCTCACGGAAGGCTCCCTCGTACGACCAGGACCCCTGGTGACGCGAGGGGTCCGCGCTTGCCGTAGACCTCGCTGCCTACGACCTGGTCTTCACCCGGGGCACCCCGCCACGGACGGAGGGTTGCCGGACAGCCGGCCGGGGCCATATGGCTGTCACTCATGACCTGGTCCAACATCCTGCCATACGATCTTGTGCGCGCAAGGCGCAGTCCGGATCGTGGACTGCGCCCTGCGTCGCACCGCACGCCTCAGGCGTTGCTCGCGGCCACCCAGCGCTCCAGCGTGCGCCGTGCCGCCCCGGAGTCGATCGACTCGGCCGCCCGCTCCATCCCGGCCCGGATCCGCTCCGCCAGCGTCCCGGAACCCGGTTCCAGGGCGACCAGGGCCGCCGCCGAGTTCAGCAGCACGGCGTCCCGAACGGGGCCGCTCTCGCCGTCCAGCAGGCGTCGGGCGACCTCGGCGTTGTAGGAGGCGTCCGCGCCGCGCAGGGCCTCCACCGGCACCAGTTCCAGACCGACGTCGCGCGGGTCGAAGGCCTCCTCGGTGACCTCGCCGTCCCGGACGACCCACACCCGCGAGGTCGCGGTGGTGGTCAGCTCGTCGAGCCCGTCGTCGCCACGGAAGACCAGGGAGGAGTTGCCGCGTTCGGCGAAGACACCCGCCACGATCGGCGCCTCGTGCGCCACGGCCACACCGACCGCCTGGGCCTTCACCTTCGCCGGGTTGGTCAGCGGGCCGAGCAGGTTGAACACCGTACGGATGCCCAACTGCCCGCGGGCGGCGCCGACATGGCGCAGCGCCGGGTGGAACTTCACCGCGAAGCAGAAGGTGATCCCGGCCTCCTCGGCGACCTCGACGACCCGTCGCGGGGTCAGGTCGAGGTTGACGCCGAGTTTCTCCAGCACGTCGGAGGCCCCGGACGCGGAGGACGCGGCCCGGTTGCCGTGCTTGACGACCTTGGCGCCGGTGCCCGCGACGACGATCGAGGACATGGTGGAGATGTTCACCGTCTTGGCGCCGTCGCCGCCGGTGCCGACGATGTCGACGGTGGCGCCGGGTACCTGGATCACGTTCGCGTGCTCGTACATCGTGCGGACGAGTCCGGTGATCTCCTCGACGGTCGCACCCTTGGCGCGCAGGGCGACCGCGAAGGCCGCGATCTGGGCGTCCGTCGCCTCGCCGCCCATGATCCGGTCCATGGCCCAGGCAGTGTCGTCGGCGGCCAGGTTCCGGCCCTCCAGCAGACCGTTCAGCATCCGGGGCCAGGAACGGCCCGCCGCGGTGTCGCCTCCAGCGGGGGTCACAGCGCTCATAAGCCGCTCCTGAATCGGTGTCCGGGACGCCCGGACGTATCTGTCGTATCGCCTTCCACCCTATCCAGCCCCGGGCAGGGCGAAGGGCCCCGTCCGGGGTTCGGACGGGGCCCTTCGACCGTGGCGTGGCGACGCTCAGGGTTAAGCGATCAGTGGTGGCCGTGGCCGCTCGTGATCTCCTTGTACTCCTCGACGGTCGGCTTCGCGATCTGGCTGTCCTCACCGAAGTACGCGTTGCTGAGCTTGGCGCGCAGCTTCTCCGTACCGCCGACCTTGCGCTCGACACCGTTCTCGTCGACCGTCGGGCCGATCTCGGCCGGCTCGTACTGGTGGTGGGCCGTGAGGGTGTACAGCTGCTCCTGGCTGAGCGGCTCGTGGACCTCGATGAACTCACCGTGCGGCAGGCGCTTGATGATGCCCGACTCGCGGCCGTGCAGCACCTTGTCCTTGTCCCGGCGCTGCAGGCCGAGGCAGATCCGCTTGGTGACGACGAACGTGACGACGGGCACCAGGAAGAACGCGATGCGGACGAACCAGGTGATGGCGTTGATCGACAGGTGGAAGTGGGTGGCCCACAGGTCGTTTCCACCACCGACCAGCAGCACGAAGTACCAGGCGATCCACGCGGCACCGAAGGCCGTGCGGGTCGGGACGTTGCGCGGGCGGTCCAGGATGTGGTGCTCGCGCCGGTCGCCGGTGACCCAGGCCTCGATGAACGGGTACAGCGCGATCGCGGCGAGGACCACACCGAAGAGCGCCAGCGGGATGAACACGCCCAGGACCAGCGTGTGGCCCCAGAAGTTGATCTCCCAGCCAGGCATGGCGCGGATGAGACCCTCGGCCATGCCCATGTACCAGTCGGGCTGGGCGCCGGTGGACACCTGGTCCGGCCGGTAGGGGCCGATGGCCCAGATCGGGTTGATCTGCGCGATCGCCGCGATGGCCGCGATGGCACCGAAGACCAGGAAGAAGAAGCCTCCGGCCTTGGCCATGTAGACCGGCAGCAGCGGCATGCCGACGACGTTGTTGTTGGTCTTGCCGGGGCCCGCGAACTGCGTGTGCTTGTGGTAGAAGACCAGGATCAGGTGGCCGACGACCAGGCCGAGCATGATGCCCGGCAGCAGCAGGATGTGGATCGAGTAGAACCGGGCCACGAAGTCGTGACCGGGGAACTCGCCGCCGAAGAGGAAGTACGAGATGTACGTGCCGATGATCGGCACGGACAGGATCGCACCCTCCATGAAGCGGACACCGGTGCCGGACAGCAGGTCGTCCGGGAGCGAGTAACCGGTGAAACCGGTGAACATGCCCAGGACGAACAGCAGGAAGCCGAACATCCAGTTGATCTCACGCGGCTTGCGGAACGCGCCGGTGAAGAACACGCGCATCATGTGCACGAACATGCCCGCGAGGAAGATCAGCGCGGCCCAGTGGTGGATCTGCCGGATGAGCAGACCACCGCGCACCTCGAAGGAGATGTGCAGGGTCGAGTTGAACGCCTCGCTCATCAGCTGTCCCTGGAGCGGGACGTAGCTGCCGTGGTACACCACCTCGTTCATCGAGGGGTGGAAGAACAGCGTCAGATACACACCCGTGAGGATGATGATCAGGAAGCTGTAGAGGCAGACCTCACCCAGCATGAACGACCAGTGGTCGGGGAAGATCTTGCGCATGTTGGCCTTGGCCAGGCTGTAGATGCCCAGCCGGCCGTCGGCCCAGTCGGCGAGCTTCTCGCCGGCCGGTGCCTTCCCGCGCGAGCGGGTCGGGTTGCTCGCAGTAGTACTCATCCGCGCTCCCAGAATGCAGGACCGACGGGCTCCTCGAAGTCGCCGAGCGCCTCGAGGTACCCCTCGCTGTCCACGCCGATGCGCAGCTGCGGCAGGGCGTGACCGGCCGGGCCGAAGATGACTCGGGCGCCGTCGGAGAGGTCGAAGGTGGACTGGTGGCACGGGCACAGCACGTGGTGCGTCTGCTGCTCGTACAGGGAGATCGGGCAACCGACGTGGGTGCAGATCTTCGAGTAGGCAACGACGCCCTGGTGCGACCATGCGAGTTCGCGCTTGTCCTTGATGTTGTCCGGCTGGAGCCGGACGATCATCAGGGCCGCCTTCGCGATCTCGGTCTGGAAGTCCTCGTTCGCCTCCTCCAGGCCCTCGGGCTTGGCGAAGGTCAGCGAACCGACGGCGACGTCCTCGGGACGCAGCGGCAGGTTGGTGTTCATGTTGACCAGGCGCTTGCCCTTGGCCCACATGGTGTGGCGGAGGGACTCCTTGGGCAGCGGGCCCAGGTCGCGCAGCAGGAACAGGCCGGAGAGCGGGACCAGGGTGAGCGCGCCCAGCATGGTGTTGCGGATCAGCGGGCGGCGGCCGATCGCGGACTCCTTGGCGCCCTGCTTGAAGTCGGCGTGGACCTTCGCGCGGACCTCGGGGGACGCCTCGATCGGGTGACGCTCGTCGGCGACCTCCGCGTCGGACATCAGGGTGCGGGCCCAGTGGACCGCGCCCGCGCCGATGCAGAACAGCGCCACACCCAGCGTCAGGCCCAGCGCGAAGTTCATCGCACTGATGTGCCCGAGCGGGAAGACGAAGATCGACTTGTCGTTCGGGATGGTCACGTACGAGGCGATGAAGCCCACGGTGGCCAGCATGGAGACCGTGAACAGCAGGGCGACGGCACGCTCGGACCGCCTGGCGGCCCGCTCGTCGATGTCCTGGATCCGGTGCTCGTGGGGCGGCAGGCCCGGGTCGGCGAACGGGTTCTTGTCGTCCGCGACCCCTACGGCGCCGTGCGCCGTGCCCTGCTCGGCAGGCAGGTTCTCTTCTGGAATGTCTTGGCTACTCATGACTTCTTGGCCTTTGCGGTCCGAGCGGCGACCCACACGGCGACGGCGATCAGCGCGCCCAGTCCGAAGATCCACGCGAACAGACCCTCGCTGACCGGCCCGAGGCCGCCCAGCTCGAGACCGCCGGGGTTGGTCGTCTGGTCGCCGTTGATCGCGTTCAGGTACGCGATGATGTCCTTCTTGTTCTTCCCGGACATGGTCGTGTCGGGGAAGGACGGCATGTTCTGCGGGCCGGTCTGCATGGCCTCGTAGATGTGCTTCGGGGCGACGCCCGTGAGGTCCGGGGCGAACTTGCCGTGCGTGAGCGCACCGCCCTTGCCGGTGAAGTTGTGGCACTGGGCGCAGTTGGTACGGAACAGCTCACCGCCCTTGGCGATGTCCGCGCCCTCCGGGCTGTACTGGTTCTTCGTCGGCACGGCCGGCCCGGAGCCCAGGGAGGCGATGTACGCCGCCAGCTGGTCGATCTCGGCCTGGCTGTAGATGACCTTCTTGCGCGGGATCTGCGCGCCCGGCTGCTGGGCCGGCATACGGCCCGTGCCGACCTGGAAGTCGACTGCCGCGGCGCCCACGCCCACCAGGGTCGGACCGTCAGTGGTGCCCTGACCACCGGTGCCGTGGCAGCTTGCGCAGCCGACCTGGTAGAGCTTCTTGCCCTCCTCGATGGTGAGGGACTGAGCGGAGTCGTCGGCCTTCGCCTTGCTCGCGGGCGCGAACGCGGTGTACAGCCCCCCCGTGGCCGCCAGCGCGAGAAGGAGGACGACGACCGCCGCCAGCGGATGGCGTCGTCGTGCGGAGAGCTTTTTCACGGATTACCCCGGTGTCAGGATCTTCTGCGTCGATGCTTTGCGGACTCGGATCGGTTCTTCGGCTACTTGATCAGGTAGATCGTGGCGAAGAGGCCGATCCAGACGACATCGACGAAGTGCCAGTAGTAGGACACGACGATGGCCGCCGTCGCCTGCTCGTGCGTGAACCTCTTGGCCGCGTAGGTGCGGCCGAGGACCAGCAGGAAGGCGATGAGACCGCCCGTCACGTGCAGGCCGTGGAAGCCGGTGGTCAGGTAGAACACCGAGCCGTACGGGTCGGAGGACAGGGAGAGCCCGTCCTCCTTCACCAGGCTGGTGTACTCGTAGATCTGACCGCCGATGAAGATCGCACCCATGATGAAGGTGACGGTGAACCAGCCCCGGAGCTTCTTCACGTCACCGCGCTCGGCGGCGAAGACGCCGAGCTGGCAGGTGAGTGAGGAGAGCACCAGGATCGTGGTGTTCGCCGACGAGAAGGGGACGTTGAGGTGGTCCGCCATCTCCTTCCAGTGCGCCGGACCCGTCACCGATCGCAGGGTGAAGTACATCGCGAAGAGGGCCGCGAAGAACATCAGCTCGGAACTCAGCCAGATGATGGTTCCGACGCTGGTGAGGTTCGGCCGGTTGACCGACGGGTGCGCGTGCCCGGTTTCTACTGTCGTTGCTGTCGCCACGACCGACATTATGTCGGTCGCTTATCCCGCCCTCACTCCGGGGGGTGCCGTTCGGAGTGTCTGTGGGGTGTGTCCAGCCCGTATGGCCCATCGAAGGGGTGTTCCAGGCGGTGTTGGGCGAGTCTGGGAGGGAGTAGCATCCGCGCCATCGGTACCCGGAAGTTCCCGCACTTTGCTGTGTCTTCTCAAGGTCTTCCCAAGAGGCGTGGAGGAACAATGCAGGCGACCGCGACGGTCCTGGTCTACAGCGACGACGCCAACACCCGGGAGCAGGTGCGGCTGGCCACCGGCCGGCGGCCGGCGCAGGACGCGCCCGTGGTGGAGTTCGTGGAGTGCGCCACGCCCGCGGCGGTCCTCGCCGAGCTGGACCGGGGCGGGATCGACGTCTGCGTCCTGGACGGCGAGGCCGTACCGATGGGCGGCATGGGCATGTGCCGCCAGATCAAGGACGAGGTCTTCCGCTGCCCGCCGGTGCTGCTGCTCATCGGACGGCCCCAGGACGCCTGGCTGGCGACGTGGAGCCGTGCGGACGCGGCGGTCACCTCGCCGGTGGACCCGGTGGAGTTCGCCACCGCGCTGGCCGCGTTGCTGCGCAAGCCCGCGCTGGTCTGAGCGGCTGGGCGTCCGAGGGGCGGGGGCGGCCCGGTGCCTCGCGGCAGCGGGCGGTCCCGGGCCGGGCTCGCCCACGCGGCCAAGCCGCGTGCCGGTACCGTCCCGGGCCCCTCCTGGTCCTGCCGCCTCCTCAGAGGCCCTGGGGGCTCAGTCTGGCCGGGTTCCCCTGGGGGGTGGCCGACTGGGCGCCGGAGCTCAGGGCGCTGCCCTGGAGCCACTTCTGCCAGGGCAGGTTCCAGTCGCCGAAGCCGTTGTCGAACAGCTCCATCGCCTTGCCCTTGGAGTTCACGACCTGGACGACGTCGCCCTCGTGGATGTTGTCGAAGAACCACTTGGCGTTCGAGGTGCTCATGCCGGTGCAGCCGTGGCTGACGTTGGCGCTGCCCTGGGAACCCACGGACCAGGGGGCGGCGTGCACGAACTCACCGCTCCAGGTCACCCGGGTGGCGTAGTACACCGGCATGTCGTAGGAGTCCGAACTGCCCGCGGCGATGCCGACGGTGGAGCTCTTCATCCGCACGAAGTACTGCTTGGCGAGGACCACCTTGACGCCGTTGCGGGTCTCGAAACCGGCCTTGCCGGTGGTGACGGGGATCTCCTTGATCTTCTCGTCGTTCCTGTAGACCGTCAGCCGGTGCGTGGCGGCGTCCGTGACGGCGACGACGCGGTTGCCGGTGGTGATGGTCAGCGGCTTGGCGGTGCCGCCGTACAGGAGGTCGCCGATGCGGATGTCCTGGAGCGTGCTGCGCACCTTGATGGTGGCGCCGACGGGCCAGTAGTCCCTGGGCCGGTAGTGGAGCGTCTTGTCGTTCACCCAGTACCAGGTGCCGCGCACGGCGGGCGTGGAATCGACCTGGAGGCCGCGCTCCACGACGGCGCGTTGCGCCTTGTCCTTCACCGGCTGGTCCAGTTCGGCCACGATGGGCTCACCGACCCCGTAGGTGCCCGCCTCCGGGCCGAACGTCACGTTCAGGCGCTTGGTGGTGGTGGGCTTGCTGGTGTCGAAGGTGAGGACCTTGCGGCCGGGGGAGCCGTCGTCGTCCTCGGTCCTCACCGTCAGCGTGTAGTGGGCGCCCGCGGCCAGGGGTGAGGTGCTGTGCCAGCGGCGGCCGTCGGCGGCCAGTTCGCCGGAGACGTGCCGCCCCGTGGCGTCCACGGCTGTCACGTCCGTGATGCGCCCGTCGGAGCCCGAGGTGGTGATGACCAAGGGCTTTTCCGGGTCGGCCTGCTTGCCGGCCTCCGTGGGACCGTTGAAGGTGATCTGGTCCGCCGCGTCGTAGGGGTCGGCTGCCAGGGGGTTGTCGTTCCCTCCGCAGGCGGTCAGACCCGTGCCGAGGGCGACCACCAGAAGAGTGCAACTGACACCGGCCTTTGCGCCCCGGGAGAACAGTGTGGTGCTCATGGCAGCACGCTAAGTAGCTCCGTCAACTCCGGCACGGTGGGTCGTCCATTCGGGGGATACAGGTACGACGAAAAGAAGGAACCCGGGCACTCGTTCGACGGAGTGCCCGGGTTGCCCGGTCTTCAGTTCGTGCTACTGGGGCCTACTGGGTGCGGTTCTCACCGCGGTAGTACTCGAAGACCCAGCCGAGCAGAGCGATGAAGACGATCGGCGCTCCGAAGTACAGCAGCCACCAGCCGAGGGCCACGCCCAGGAAGGCCAGCGCGCCACCGACACCGAGGGCGAGCGGCTGCCAGCTGTGCGGGCTGAAGAAGCCCAGCTCACCGGCGTCGTCCGCGACATCGGCCTCCTTGTTGTCCTGAGCGCCCGCGTCGACCCGCTTGGCCGTGAAGCCGAGGTAGAAGCCGACCATGATGCTCAGGCCGAAGGAGAGGAAGAGGGCCGTGGTACCGGCCGGCTCCTTCGACCACACGCCATAGACGATCGCCATGACGAGCAGGAAGGCGCTCAGCCAGATGAACATCTTGCCCTGGATCTTCACTTGCCGGCCTCCTTGCCGCCAGCGAGGGCCTTCTCACCGTGACCGGCGTTCTCGAGCTGGTCGAGCGCGGCGATCTCCGGGTGGTGCAGGTCGAACGCCGGGGATTCGCTGCGGATCCGCGGCAGGGTGAGGAAGTTGTGCCGCGGCGGCGGGCAGGAGGTCGCCCACTCCAGCGAGCGGCCGTAGCCCCACGGGTCGTCCATGTTGACCGGCTTGCCGTACTTGGCCGTCTTCCAGACGTTGTAGAAGAACGGCAGGATCGACAGGCCGAGCAGGAAGGAGAAGATCGTCGACACCGTGTTCAGGGCGGTGAAGCCGTCGGCCGACAGGTAGTCGGCGTACCGGCGCGGCATGCCCTCGACGCCCAGCCAGTGCTGGATGAGGAAGGTGCCGTGGAAGCCGATGAACAGCATCCAGAAGGTCATCTTGCCCAGGCGCTCGTCGAGCATCTTGCCGGTGAACTTCGGCCACCAGAAGTGGAAGCCGGAGAACATCGCGAAGACGACCGTGCCGAAGACGACGTAGTGGAAGTGCGCCACCACGAAGTACGAGTCGGAGATGTGGAAGTCCAGCGGCGGGGCCGCCAGGATGACGCCGGTCAGACCACCGAAGGTGAAGGTGATCAGGAAGCCGGTCGCCCACAGCATGGGCGTCTCGAAGGAGAGACTGCCCTTCCACATGGTGCCGATCCAGTTGAAGAACTTCACACCGGTCGGGACCGCGATCAGGAAGGTCATGAAGGAGAAGAACGGCAGCAGCACACCACCGGTGACGTACATGTGGTGGGCCCACACCGTCACGGACAGACCCGCGATGGAGATCGTGGCACCGATCAGACCCATGTAGCCGAACATCGGCTTGCGGGAGAAGACCGGGATGACCTCACTGATGATGCCGAAGAACGGCAGCGCGATGATGTACACCTCTGGATGGCCGAAGAACCAGAAGAGGTGTTGCCAGAGCAAGGCTCCGCCGTTCGCCGCGTCGAAGACGTGGGCACCGAACTTGCGGTCCGCCTCCAGGGCGAACAGGGCGGCGGCCAGCACCGGGAAGGCCAGCAGGACCAGCACCGCGGTCAGCAGCACGTTCCACACGAAGATCGGCATGCGGAACATGGTCATGCCGGGCGCGCGCATGCAGATGATCGTGGTGATGAAGTTGACCGAGCCGAGGATCGTGCCGAAGCCGGAGAAGGCCAGACCCATGATCCACATGTCGCCGCCGATACCCGGCGAGTGCACCGCGTCCGACAGCGGGGCGTAGGCGAACCAGCCGAAGTCGGCCGCACCCTGCGGGGTGAGGAAGCCGCCCACCGCGATCAGCGAGCCGAACAGGTACAGCCAGTAGGCGAACATGTTCAGCCGCGGGAACGCCACGTCCGGGGCGCCGATCTGCAGCGGCATGATCCAGTTCGTGAAACCGGCGAACAGCGGCGTCGCGAACATCAGCAGCATGATCGTGCCGTGCATCGTGAACGCCTGGTTGAACTGCTCGTTCGACATGATCTGCAGGCCCGGACGGGCCAGCTCGGCGCGCATGAGGAGCGCCATCACGCCGCCGATGCAGAAGAACGCGAACGACGTGACCAGATAGAGCGTGCCGATCGTCTTGTGGTCCGTGGTCGTCAGCCACTTGATCACGACGTTACCGGGTTGCTTGCGCCGGACCGGCTGCTCGCTCCCGAAGGAGCCCGCTGCCGCCGCGGCACCCTGAGGTTCGTTGAGGATGCTCACAGGTTGTTCGTCTCCCGGTTCTTCTCGTGGCTCGTCTGCGCGATGCCGGCGGGAACGTAACCGGTCTGCCCCTTCTTAGCGAGGTCCTTGAGGTGCTGCTCGTAACGGTCCGGCGAGACGACCTTCACGTTGAACAGCATCCGGGAGTGGTCCTGGCCGCAGAGCTCGGCGCACTTGCCCCGGAAGGTGCCCTCCTCGTTGGGGGTCACCTGGAAGGAGTTGGTGTGGCCGGGGATGACGTCCATCTTCATCAGGAACGGCAGCACCCAGAACGAGTGGTTGACGTCCCGAGAGGTGAGGATGAAGCGGACGGTCTTGCCCTTGGGCAGCCACAGGGTCGGACCCGGGTTGCCGTTCTGCGGGTTCCGCGTGGCCGGCGTACCGAAGTCGTAGACACCGCCGGCGTTCGCCGGGAAGTCCTTCTTGAACCGGTCCGGAATGGCCAGCAGGTTCTTGTCGGTCCTCGCGTCACCCGCCGAACCGGCGACGGGCGTGACGTAGTTGAACGCCCAGCTCCACTGGTAACCGACGACGTTGACCGTGACGTCGGGCTTCTTGGATTCGTCGAGGAGCTTCGACTCGTCGCGGGCCGTGAAGTAGAAGAGCACCGAGACGATGATGAGCGGGACCACCGTGTACAGGGCCTCGATGGGCATGTTGTACCGGGTCTGCGGAGGTACCTCGACCTTGGTGCGGCTGCGCCGGTGGAAGAAAGCACTCCACAGGATCAGACCCCACACCAGCACGCCGACCGCGATCGCGGCCGCCCAGGACCCCTGCCACAGCGAGAGGATCCGCGGAGCCTCTTCCGTGGCTGGGGTGGGCATACCCAGCCGGGGGAAGTCCTTGTATGTGCAACCGGTTGCGGTCGCCAGGACCAGGCCCGCAGTCAGTGCCTGCAGCAGCTTCCGCCGCATCGGGCGCCGCGGCGAGCGGTCGGAGCCGTTGGGACTCACGTAGCGCCTTCCCGAGAGTCTCGCCCGCGCGGTTGGCTGCGGCCTGCCTTCTCGCTGGTCGGTCGCCGCCCTGCGTCGGGCAGGGGTTTGGATGTTTATGCGGACCAAACCCTACTGGACGCCTTCGGGCGGGTCGCGGGGAGGGTGCCATACGCGCCGCGGGTCACCCCGAAGGGGTGGGATGCCCCCGGGTGCGCTGGTATGTGACGGCAGGTCGGGCGCGGTCCGGCTCGGGTGGTTTCCGTCGTGCGCGGCGGCCACGGGTACGTCGTGGCTGGTCGCGCGGTTCCCCGCGCGCCGTCGGGGCGCTTAGCGTTGCGGTGTGGTCTATTTCGACGCGGCCTCCGCCGCTCCTCTGCATCCCGTCGCCCGGCAGGCGCTGCTCGCCTCCCTGGACGAGGGGTGGGCCGATCCCGCCCGGCTCTACAAGGAGGGCCGGCGGGCGCGGTTGCTGCTGGACGCGGCACGGGAGGCGGCGGCCGAAGCGGTGGGGTGCCGGGCCGACGAGCTGGTGTTCACCTCGTCCGGCACGCGGGCCGTGCACACCGGTGTCGCGGGCGCGCTGACCGGGCGGCGCCGCGTCGGACGCCACCTGATCGTGTCAGCCGTCGAACACTCCTCGGTGCTCCATTCGGCCGAGTCGCACGAGGCGGACGGCGGGACGGTCACCCGGGTCCCGGTCGACCGGGGAGGTGCCGTCGGTGCGGCGGCGTACGCGCGGGCGCTGCGCCCGGACACCGCCCTCGCCTGCCTCCAGTCGGCCAACCACGAGGTCGGCACCGAGCAGCCGGTCGCCGAGGTGGCCGAGGCCTGCCGGACGGCGGGCGTGCCGCTGCTGGTCGACGCGGCGCAGTCGCTGGGCTGGGGGCCGGTGGCCGGGGACTGGTCGCTGCTGACGGCGAGCGCGCACAAGTGGGGCGGGCCGCCCGGAGTCGGACTGCTCGTGGTGCGCAAGGGCGTGCGGTTCGCGCTCCGGGGACCGGCGGACGAACGGGAGTCGGGCCGGGCGGCGGGGTTCGAGAACCTGCCGGCCATCGTGGCGGCGGCGGCTTCCCTGCGGGCGGTGCGGGCCGGGGCGGCGGCGGAGGCCGTACGGCTGCGGGAGCTGACGGAGCGGATCAGGGCGCAGGTGCCGCGGCTGGTGCCGGACGTGGAGGTGGTGGGCGACCCGGTCCGCCGGCTGCCCGGTGTCGTCACCTTCTCGTGTCTCTACGTCGACGGGGAAACGCTTCTGCACGAGCTGGACCGCGAGGGCTTCTCGGTCTCCTCCGGCTCCTCCTGCACGAGCAGCACGCTGACCCCGAGTCATGTGCTGAAGGCGATGGGGGTGCTGAGCGAGGGCAACGTCCGGGTGTCGCTGCCGCCGGGGGCGCGGGAGGAGGACGTCGAGCGGTTCCTGGCAGTGCTGCCGGGGGTGGTGGCCGGGGTGCGGGAGAAGCTGGGCGCGCCGCCCGCGCCCCGGGCGGCCGCGCACCAGGGGGAGCTGGTCCTCGACACCCTCGGCAAGCGCTGCCCGCTCCCGGTCATCGAGCTGGCGAAGGTCATCGGGGACGTGCCGGTGGGCGGTACGGTCCGCGTGCTCGCGGACGACGAGGCCGCGCGCCTGGACATCCCGGCCTGGTGCGAGATGCGGGGTCAGGAGTACGTCGGCGAGGAGAGGGCGGAGCGCGGTACGGCGTACGTCGTCCGCCGGGTCTCCTGAGGACCTCGCCGGGGCCCGCGGGACGCTGTCGTCCCGCGGGCGGGCCGGCGGTCAGAGGTGGGTGCGCACCTCGTCGGCCGCCTCGTCGCCGTAGGCCTTGGTGAAGCGCTCCATGAAGTGCCCCCGGCGCAGCTGGTACTCCTGCGTGCCCACCGTCTCGATGACGAGGGTCGCCAGCATGCAGCCGACCTGGGCGGCGCGCTCCAGCGAGACGCCCCAGGCCAGGCCGGACAGGAATCCGGCGCGGAAGGCGTCGCCCACGCCGGTCGGGTCGGCCTTGCGCTCCTCCTCCGCGCAGCCCACCTCGATCGGGTCCTCGCCGGAGCGCTCGATGCGCACGCCGCGCGAGCCGAGGGTGGTCACCCGGTGGCCGACGCGGTCCAGGATCTCGGCGTCGCTCCAGCCGGTCTTGGTCTCGATGAGGCCCTTCTCGTACTCGTTCGAGAACAGGTACGTCGCGCCGTCCAGCAGTATCCGGATCTCGTCGCCGTCCATCCGGGCGATCTGCTGGGAGAAGTCGGCGGCGAACGGGATGGACCGCGAGCGGCACTCCTCGGTGTGCCGCAGCATCGCCTCCGGGTCGTCGGCGCCGATCAGCACCAGGTCGAGGCCGCCGACGCGGTCCGCGACGGTCTTCAGCTCGATGAGGCGGGCCTCGCTCATCGCGCCGGTGTAGAAGGAGCCGATCTGGTTGTGGTCGGCGTCGGTGGTGCACACGAAGCGGGCCGTGTGCAGGGTCTCGGAGATGCGGACCGAGGCGGTGTCGACGCCGTGCCGGTCCAGCCAGGCCCGGTACTCGCCGAAGTCGGGGCCGGCGGCGCCGACGAGCACCGGGCCGGTGCCGAGCTGGCCCATGCCGAAGGCGATGTTGGCGCCGACCCCGCCGCGCCGCACGTCCAGCTGGTCGACCAGGAAGGAGAGGGAGACCGTGTGCAGCTGGTCCGCGACGAGCTGGTCGGCGAAGCGGCCGGGGAAGGTCATGAGGTGGTCGGTGGCGATGGAGCCGGTGACTGCGATGCGCACGGCGTGGACGCTCCTGGTGGGCGGAGGGACTGACAGTTCACGCTACCCGTTCCGTGCGGGGCGCTGAAGCGGGCGAAACTACCCGATAGTAGATCTTTCTCGGCGGCCCGGGACGTGCTTACGGTTCGGTCATGACGAACCACGAGGTCCATGCTGCCCCCGCCCCGGCCGACCTGGAGGGTGATCTGGCGTCCCTGCGCGGGGACTGCGCCCGGATGGCCCCGCGCTGGTCGGCGCCGGACGGGGACGGCGGCGGCGCCGCCTCCCGGCCGGGCGGCGGCGGCGCCGCCTCCCGGCCGGGGCCGGTCTCGCCCGCCCGTATCCACGGCGTGTCGGTCCCGGACTCCTCCGCCCGGCTGCTGGAGTCGATGTCGGACTACGGGGACTGAGTCCCGCTCCGGGGCCGCGCCGGACCACGGGGACCGAGTCCGGCTCCGGGGCCGCGCCGGACCACGGGGCCGGGCGGCGCGCTCGGTACCCGGTGTGCACCGGGTGGAACCGGGCGCTCCCCCGGCACGTCCCATCGCTGTCCCCCGTATGGGGGAGGCGGTGTACGACCCGTCGGCCGCTGACTTTGTCAGGGGCGGGTCAGAAACACACCGGGACGGCTGTGCAGTCGAAGGAGCGATGCGGTGAACACCGAGCGACCGGAGCGACCCGAGCGACCCGGCGACGAGGACGCGGTCGAGGCGGCGGCCGGGGCCGGGGCCGCCGCGGGCGGCGTCCCCCGCGGCGGGCCCGGTGCGGACGGCGGCGCGGGCGGCGGCGAGGGCGAGGGCGACGGAGGAGAGTCCGGCGAGGGCGGGGGCGGGCGCTTTCGGCGGGGGCGGGGGCCGCTGGTCGCCGCCTCGGTCGCGGCGGCCGTGCTGCTGGTGGGCGGCGGCGGGGCATACCTCGCCACGGGTGCCTCCGGCGGCAACGAGGACCGTACGGGCACAGCGGCGTCCGGCGGACACGGCACTCCCCCGCCGCTCGTCCTGGACGACCACGTATCCACCGGTACGGCCACGGAAGCGGGCGCGGGTGCCACGGGCGGAACCGGCGCCACCGGCGGCGCGAACGGCATCGCGCCCGGGGAGCCCAACCCGTACGGCGCCGTCTACCAGGCCGCCGGGACACTGCCCGCAGGTCCCGGTTCGGCGCCGGTGTACACGGCGCGGGGCCAGGTCACGCGGGACGAGGCGGCTCGGCTCGCCGCGGCGCTCGGGATCACGGGCACGCCGGTGACCGACGGGCAGGCCTGGCAGGTGGGGAACGCGAAGGACGGCGCGGGTCCGGTACTGCGGGTCGGCCGGTCGGCGCCGGGGAACTGGACGTTCAACCGGTACGTGCCGGGTACCGACGACTGCAAGGGCAAGGGCGTGCTGTGCGCGCACGACCCGGTGGCCCCCGCCGCGCACCCGGTGAGCGTGGCCGCCGCGATGAAGGCGGCGGCACCGGTGCTCAAGGCGGCCGGGCAGGACGACGCCAAGGCGGACGCGAGCGGGACCATGGGCGCGCAGCGGGTAGTCGACGCCGACCCGGTCGTCGGCGGGCTGCCCACCCACGGCTGGGCGACGAGCCTGACCGTGGGCCCGCAGGGCGAGGTGATCGGCGGCAGCGGCCGGTTGAAGGCACCGGTCGAGACGGACACGTATCCCGTGCTGAGCGCGCGCCGGACGCTGGAGCTGATGAACGCGGCGCCGGGCACCGGCCACCGGATGGGCATCGGCGGCTGCGCGAGTCCCGTACCGCTGAAGGACCGGCTGGAGGCACCGTGCGGCACGTCCGCATCGGGCGCCGGAGCCTCCGCCGCGGGCAGCACCGCGTCCGCTCCGGGCAGTGGCGCGCGGGACACCCTGACCGTCGAGAAGGCCGTGTTCGGTCTGGCGGCGCACCCGTCCGGCGGGCGGCAGGCGCTGGTGCCGTCCTGGCTGTTCCAGGTGCGGGGAGCGACCGGGCCGGACGCCTTCACGGTGACGTACCCGGCCGTCGACCCGAAGTACCTGGCCGCGCCGGGCGGGTCGGGCGGGTCGAACGGATCGGGCGATACGGCCGCCCCGGCCACCCGTGAGGTGCGGCCGGCCGGCTACAGCGCCCACGGCAAGGACCTCACGGTGACCTTCGAGGGCGGGGTGTGCGCCGACTACCGGGTGTCGGCGAAGGAGGAGTCCGGGCGGGTGACCGTCACGGTGACCGAGACGCCCTGGCAGGGCAAGGTCTGCATCATGATCGCGAAAGTGTACCACCGGACGGTGCACCTGGACCGGGCGCTGGAGGGCCGGTCGGTGGTCGGGCCGGACGGCAGGGCCGTTCCTTCCCGGGCGGCGGGCGCCGGACTCCCGCAGTCGGGGACGCCGGTGCGGTGAGCCGCGGCGGGAACGAACGGAAGGCGGCAGCCCTCGCGGGGGCTGCCGCCTTTCCGTTCGTCTGCCGTCGTGCTCCCGGCGCGCCGGGGCCGCGGCTCAGCTGAAGGAGTCGCCGCAGGCGCAGGAGCCCGTGGCGTTCGGGTTGTCGATCGTGAAGCCCTGCTTCTCGATCGTGTCCACGAAGTCGACGGTGGCGCCGCCCAGGTAGGGGGCGCTCATGCGGTCGGTGACGACCTTGACGCCGCCGAAGTCCTTCACAACGTCCCCGTCGAGCGAACGCTCGTCGAAGAAGAGCTGGTAGCGCAGGCCGGAGCAGCCGCCGGGCTGGACGGCGACCCGCAGGGCGAGGTCGTCGCGGCCTTCCTGGTCGAGCAGGGCCTTGACCTTCGACGCGGCGGCGTCGGTCAGGATGATGCCGTCGGTGACGGTGGTGGTCTCGTCCGATACGGACATCTACATCTCTCCCGGGTTGTACGGAGACTGCTTGCCGACGAGTGCAACCGGCAAGGCCGCGGATTCATTCCGGGCCGGGCACTTGATTGTTCTCTTGTCCATGCTCGCCCCCTTCATGCTCGCACACCCGTCGGAGAGGGGGCAGAGCCCTGTGGACAACCGGAGCGGCGCCGGGCGGGCTGCGAGGCGGCGACCGGATTCACGTCACGCCGGGATTCACGTCACACCGACACGATGGGCATCGTCAAAGTGACGTGAAGCAGTTATGATAGATAACGTCAATTCGACGAAAAGTAGAAAGGGTGCGTGTCGTGACCACCGCCCAGCCCCAGGAGCTCGACGTTCAGCCGACGCCCCTCGCCCTGCTGCTGCTCGGCCGCGAGGCCGACCCGAGGAGCGAGCGCGGCGTCGAGTGCCCCGGTGACCTCCCCGCCCCGTCCGACCCGGACCTGGTGGCGCGCGCCCGCGCGGCCAAGGAGAAGCTCGGGGACAAGGTCTTCGTGCTCGGCCACCACTACCAGCGCGACGAGGTCATCCAGTTCGCCGACGTCACGGGCGACTCCTTCAAGCTGGCCCGGGACGCGGCGGCGCGGCCGGAGGCCGAGTACATCGTCTTCTGCGGTGTGCACTTCATGGCGGAGTCCGCGGACATCCTGACGACCGACGCGCAGAAGGTGGTCCTGCCGGACCTCGCGGCCGGCTGCTCGATGGCCGACATGGCGACGGCCGAGCAGGTCGCCGAGTGCTGGGACGTACTGACCGAGGCGGGCATCGCCGAGCAGGTCGTTCCGGTGTCGTACATGAACTCCTCGGCCGACATCAAGGCGTTCACCGGCAGGCACGGCGGCACGATCTGCACCTCGTCGAACGCGAAGCGGGCCCTGGAGTGGGCCTTCCAGCAGGGCGAGAAGGTGCTGTTCCTGCCCGACCAGCACCTGGGCCGCAACACGGCGGTGCGGGACATGGGCATGTCGCTGGACGACTGCGTCGTCTACAACCCGCACAAGCCGAACGGCGGACTGACCGCCGAGGAGCTGCGCGCCGCGAAGATGATCCTGTGGCGCGGCCACTGCTCGGTGCACGGCCGCTTCAGCCTCGACTCGGTGAACGACGTCCGCGCCCGCATCCCCGGCGTGAACGTCCTGGTGCACCCCGAGTGCAAGCACGAGGTGGTCTCCGCGGCGGACCACGTCGGCTCGACGGAGTACATCATCAAGGCCCTGGAGGCCGCTCCGGCCGGCTCCAAGTGGGCCATCGGCACGGAGCTGAACCTGGTCCGCCGCCTGGCGAACCGTTTCGCCCCCGAGGGCAAGGAGATCGTCTTCCTGGACAAGACGGTCTGCTTCTGCTCGACGATGAACCGCATCGACCTCCCCCACCTGGTCTGGGCCCTCGAATCCCTGGCCGAGGGCAACCTGGTCAACCACATCCAGGTCGACAAGGAGACGGAGACCTACGCGAAGCTGGCACTGGAACGCATGCTGGCGCTGCCGTAGAAGGCACAGGCATGGAAAAGGGGCGCTTCCAGGGGGTTTGATG